>NZ_JBGLYV010000038.1:0-58821 GCF_047304225.1 Pseudomonas sp. Pseusp3
TTTCGCGAGCAAGCTCGCTCCTACAAGGGGCATCGGCGCCGGCACTGAAAACACAACGCCTGTAGGAGCGAGCTCGCTCGCGATGGTCGTTAACGATAACGCGGGTTGGCAGGTGCCCCGCGGCGTTCTCGGGTTTTTCGCGAGCAAGCTCGCTCCTACAGCGGAGCAGGCTGGATGATCTCTACCCAGTAGGCGTCCGGGTCCTTGATGAACGCCAGGCTCTTCATGCGACCATCGCTCAAGCGTTTCTGGAAGTCGCAGCCCAGTGCTTCAAAGCGCTCGCAAGCGGCGACGATATCCGGCACCGAGATGCAGATGTGGCCGAAACCGCGTGGGTCGGTATTGCCATTGTGGTAGGCGAAATCCGCATCGTTCTCTGTGCCATGGTTGTGGGTCAGTTCCAGAATGCCGGGGATCGATTTCATCCACTCGGTGCGCGCGGCGGCATCGGCCGGGATCTGGTTTTTGTCGACCAGCGCGAGGAAATACAGGCTGAACTCGGCTTCCGGGAAGTCGCGTTTTTCCACCAGGGTAAAACCCAGGATGCGCGTGTAGAAATCCAGGGACCTGGTGATGTCCTTGACCCGCAGCATGGCGTGGTTGAAGACGAATTTCTGCGTAGCGGCGTCCGGTTGGGCGGTGACGCCGGGGAAGGTGTTCAATTCGTGCAGGCTCATGGGCCCTCCGGGAAATATGTGGGCTAACAATTGGTGACAATGATACGCAAGGGTTCGGACATCACCAAACCCAAACAGTCGGCTATTGCCTGACAGCCGGCCTGGGCCCAGACTTTACAGCTTGATCCTTGAGTGCCCATTGCAATGATTCGAATCCGTAACGTGCTGTTCATCCTGCTAAGCGTGTTTTCGCTGGCTGGCGTTGCTCGCGCCGATGCGCCAGTAGTGACTTGGCCGGAAGGCTGGCAGGTCGAAGAAGTGCCTGAATCGGCGTCGGGGGTCAGCCGTCAGCGGGCGGTGAAAAATGATCAGAATGGATCGCCGCTCATGGTGATGGAACTGACCATGAGCCCGGTACAAAGCGATCACCAGGTAAACCTCGAAGGCGTATTGCTGGAGATGCGCAAGTCGGTTCAAAAAGACTTCTTTCAGGGTGGGTATCAAAGTGTCTGCACGCGAATTCATTCGACTACCTTGAGTCGATTGGCCGCGCTGGAAACAACCTGCACCGTCACGCAAAACGGCAGGCACGTGCTTTCTCAAACACTGGTGGCCGCGGTGGATGCCGATAAGGCCTATGTTCTTTCCTACGCAGGGCAGGCCGAGGCTTATAAGGCGAGCCAGGAAGAAATAGACGCTGCCCGTAACAGCTTGAAACTTTAGTTGGCGTCAGTGCTTTTTCGATGCATGAAGAAAATTTTAGATATCCAAATGGATTAAGCACAAAGTTGTTGGCAGTCAGGTAGTTGTCTGGTGCCTGCCCCGGGCATTTAGATAACCCATGAAAAAGCCCTGCATATGCAGGGCTTTTTTGTCACCGCGAGAGTTAGCCGCGCAGCCAGGAGTCAACGGTGGCTGCACCGTACTGTTCTTTCCAGGCTTTCAGGCCGCGGTGGTTGCCGCCCTTGGTTTCAATCAGCTCGCCGGTGTGCGGGTTCTGATAAACCTTGACCACACGGGCGCGGCGGGTTTTAGGTGCTGCTGCCTGCAGGCCGGATTTTGCCGGGTTGGGGTCGAGAATGGCGATGATGTCGCGCAGGCTCTTGCCATAGGTTTTCATCAAACCCTGGAGCTTCTCTTCGAATTCGATTTCTTTCTTGAGCCCGGCATCGTTCTTCAGGGATTCCAGCTGCTTGAGCTGCTCTTGAAGGGCCTTTTCGGCTGCACGAAATTCAGCGAGTCTGGACAATATCTTTACTCCAATAGTGTATTTGGCTGATACCAACCGCAAACAAAGCTATAAGCCAAGAGCCTTGAAGCGACTCGGTGATAGTGGCTCACCTGCCAAATTAGCGCAGGCATGAAAAATTGTAGTAGTTAATTGGCCAAGAGTAAATCCTGTCTTTTTTTTCATGTAACGGCAGTAGCGTTTTGATTCAAATTGGTGCGTGCAAGCGTTGTTTTATCAATTAAATTCGCGAGTTAATGGTCGCTTAATGCACTAATGAATTCCGCGCCGGGCATGGGTTTGCCGAATAGATAACCTTGCAGGAAGTTGACCTGATGAGCGCTCAGGTAATCACTCTGCTCACGGGTCTCGACACCTTCGGCCACCAGGGCAAGGTCGAGTTTGACTGCCAGTTCGATGATGCTGTCGAGGATGTGGCTCGAGAGTGTGTCGATACCGATCATGGCGACAAAACTCTGGTCGATTTTCAGGAAGTCCACATTGAACTGGCGCAGGTAGCCAAGGCTCGAGTGACCCGTGCCAAAATCGTCGATGGCGATTTTCACACCCAGTTCGCGAAGTTGCTCGAACAGTTGCAGGGTGATGGCCGTGGGCTCGATCAGTTCGCGCTCGGTCAGCTCCAGTACCAGATGGATCGAGCCCGGTTCGAACGTATCGAGAAAGTCACGACAGTCCTTGACCAGTTCCAGGTCCTGGCAATGGCTGGCGGTGATGTTGATGCCAATGTGAAACGGTTTGTTGAATCTGGCGGATTGCGGGGCGAGCAGGGCAGCAGTCTGCCGCATCAGCGAGCGGGTCATCGGCACGATCAGTCCCGAGTGCTCGGCAAACGGGATGAACAGGTCCGGACGCACCAGGCCTTCCTTCGGATGTTTCCAGCGCATCAGCACTTCAGCACCGGACCAGCTTTTGCTGTCGCCATGCACCACGGGCTGGAAATAGGGAATGAACTCTGCGGCTTCCAGTGCCCGTTGCATTTCCTGGGTGGGTGCCGATGAGCGTTTTTGCAGGAAATGACCGATTGACCCGGCAATCACACCGAAGAAAATCAGCAGGCTGAACAGCGGCGGATATTCGCTGCTCATGTATCGCCAGGTTTCGCCTTCGGGGAAACCGGCTGCCACGGCAAATGCATAGTGCCCGGAGGTCAATCGGCTCGGCGCAACGGGCGGTTCAGGTACAGCACTGGTGTGAACCTTGCCATCGACGGACATCCAGTCCGGGCCGACCTGCAGCAACAGCAAGGTCTTGCGACCGATCAAGCGCAGAATGTTGCTCAAGTGATAACCATCGAGGGTTGTCAGCACGCCTTTTTTCCCTTCGCTCAGACGGTACACCAGCAAGGCGGTGTCGGGTGTCACCAGGTTGCCATTCATGAGCCACAAGGCGCCCTGGGTGTAGTCACCGGGGTTGACGTTCTCCTGGTAGTCGCCGAACAAAGAGCTGCAATAGAGGTTGTTGTCCCACACCAGATTGGTCGCGCGCACGAATGGGCGGCGAGTGACCTGTTCACGCAGAGCCAGTTTGACGTCAGCACAACTTTGGCCAGACAGCGGCAGCAGTTCGCGAGCGGCCTGGGAGTTGTTGTCGAGCATCAAGTCGAACTGGCGAATCGCTTCTTCGGCGGTTTGTTCGGCGTCTTGTTTGAGTGCACGGCCTGCTTGCATGTAAAGAATGGCGGCCCCCAGCAGCACTGGGAGCAATCCACTGATCAGGGTGACAGCAATTCTTGTACCGCGACTGCGGGTTTTGGCTTTCAGTGGCATTCGCGAATCCTGTCACGAAAAAAGTAGGGCTCTCAAACGCTGGCAGGGTAATACGCCTCCCATGAAGAGTTCGGGTATGGGCCATGATAGTTGGCCCTTGGCGGTTATGCCGTTCTATGGAAGTCAAGGCTTACGGCCAGATTGATAAAGGCCAGCGTCGCGGGTGATGCCTGGCGTCGATCGAGTACCGCCAGGCCGACCTGGCGCACCACCGCCGGCGACAGCGGTTTTTTCACGCAGCGGCTGTCAATCTGATTGGGTAATGAACCTTCGGCAACCACCGTCACCCCGTCGCCACGCGCGACAACATCCAGGGTGCTCATCAACTGCGAGCAGCGATAACGGATGTTGGGCATCAGTCGGGCCTCGGCGAACAGGCGTGAAACCAGCTCCGAAGAGCCGGCCTCGGTCAGCACAAACGGGGCGTGACACAGATCCTTCAGGCTCAGGCTGTCGTGAGCTGCCAGCGGATGGCCAGCGGGCAGCAGCGCGACCATCTGGTCTTCGATCAACGCGACCGTATCGAAACGCTCCTCGGGCAACACCACAAAGCCGATGTCGATCCGTCGTTCCTCCAGCCACTGGAGTACCTGGCGATCAGGGCCTTCGTCGATATGCACCTCGATGCCGGGATGGGCGACGCGGTACTGCTGCAGAATCAACGGCAGCAACTTGATCGATGAGGTCGGGCCGAAGGAACCGATGCGCAACGTGCCGCGTTTCATGCCCCGTGCATCGGCCGCTTCCTGGCGCAGGGTGTTGGCCAGGCCCAGCATCGCTCGGGCGCGCAGCAACAACTGCTGGCCAATGTCGCTTGGCTCGACCCGGGATTGATGCCGGCGCAACAACTCGACACCCAATTCCTGCTCCAGGGACTTCAAGGCATGGGACACCGCCGATTGGGAAATACCCAGGCGATTGGCCGCTGCCGTGAAGCCGTGGAGTTCGGCCACGATGGAGAAAATCTCCAGTTGAGTGAGAGTCATGAGTGTTTACTCATTTTACGATGACTGTGTATTAGTCGAATGATACGTCATCTCTCCGACATCCGGCCCTGGAATCTTATGACGATCTGCGAGCAAACCCTGTCAAAACCCTCGGATCTGCCGGTGTACCTAAAGCTGGCGGCGGTCACCATGGTGTGGGGTGGCACCTTCGTTGCCGGACGCTATCTGGCCGGCAGCCTCAGCCCGCTGCTGGCTGCCAGTCTGCGGTTCCTGCTGGCCAGCGTGGCGTTGCTACTGTTTGTGCGCCTGGCGCGGATACCGCTGGCCCGGCCCAGCGCCCGGCAATGGCTACAATTGTCATTGCTTGGCTTTTTCGGGATTTTTTTTTACAACCTGTGCTTCTTTTATGGCTTGCAGTACATCAACGCTTCACGGGCATCCTTGATCGTGGCTCTGAACCCGGCAGTGATCGGCCTGGCTTCCTGGCTACTGTTCAAGGAGCGTTTGAACCGGGCAAAAGTCGTCGGCATTGCGATCTGCATCGCAGGCGCGAGCCAGGTGATCGTCAGTCGCAACCCGCAATTATTGGCCGGTGGAGCCGACGCCTGGCTCGGTGATCTGCTGATTTTCGGCTGTGTCCTGGGCTGGGGCATCTACTCGCTGTGCTCCAGAGAACTGAACCAGACCCTGGGGCCGGTGCAAACAGTGACGTATTCGATTCTGCTGGGCACCGCCATGCTCTGGATGGCCTGCATCGTCCGTGGTGAGGCGAGTGTTGTCGCGATCGCCCACCTGGGTGCGCAGCAATGGTCGAGTCTTTTGTACCTCGGCGTGCTGGGATCGGCGCTGGCGTACATTGGCTATTACGACGGCATTCGCAAAATCGGTGCGACGCGTTCCGGGGTGTTCATTGCCCTGAACCCGTTGACGGCGGTGATTCTTGGCGCGCTGCTGCTGGATGAGCCGCTGACACTGGCCATGTGCCTGGGTGGCGGGCTGATACTGGCGGGGATTTTCCTCTGCAATAAACCCCTTGCGCGGGCAAGGAAAAAGGGGATTTGATACAGAAGGCGGACAAACTGATTTACGCTGTGTAGAATCAGGTTACGCATACAATAATAATCGTCTTCTGGCAGCAGAAGCCTCGCCCGCAAGAGCCTTGGGTCGATAATGAAGATATTCGGGTTTCAACTGATCTACGGTGATTTTCTCGCCCGCAGTGTGCGGGGCATCTCCTGTGCGCCACCCACCGGTCTCAGCATTGCTTACAACTAACCTTTGTTAATTGATAAAGAATGATGAGGCGCCAACCATGGCAGATTTATACGAAAACCCAATGGGCCTGATGGGCTTTGAATTCATCGAGCTCGCATCGCCGACCCCCAATACCCTGGAGCCGATCTTCGAGATCATGGGCTTCACCAAGGTGGCGACCCACCGCTCCAAGGACGTGCACCTGTATCGCCAGGGCGCGATCAACCTGATCCTCAACAATGAACCCCACAGCGTGGCCTCGTACTTCGCGGCCGAGCACGGTCCGTCGGTGTGCGGCATGGCGTTCCGGGTCAAGGATTCGCAAAAAGCCTACAAGCGCGCCCTGGAACTCGGCGCCCAGCCGATCCACATTGAAACCGGCCCGATGGAACTGAACCTGCCGGCGATCAAAGGCATCGGTGGTGCGCCACTGTACCTGATCGACCGTTTCGGTGAAGGCAACTCGATCTATGACATCGACTTCGTGTTCCTCGAAGGCGTTGACCGTCACCCGGTCGGTGCCGGCCTGAAGATCATCGATCACCTGACCCACAACGTGTATCGCGGTCGCATGGCCTACTGGGCCAACTTCTACGAGAAGCTGTTCAATTTCCGCGAAATCCGCTACTTCGACATCAAGGGCGAGTACACCGGCCTGACCTCCAAGGCCATGACCGCACCCGATGGCATGATCCGCATTCCGTTGAACGAAGAGTCGTCCAAGGGCGCCGGGCAGATCGAAGAGTTCCTGATGCAGTTCAACGGCGAGGGCATCCAGCACGTTGCTTTCCTGTCCGATGACCTGATCAAGACCTGGGATCACCTGAAAAGCATCGGCATGCGCTTCATGACCGCGCCACCGGACACCTACTACGAAATGCTCGAAGGCCGTTTGCCGAACCATGGCGAACCGGTGGGCGAACTGCAGGCACGGGGCATCCTGCTGGATGGTTCGTCCGAGTCGGGCGACAAGCGCCTGCTGTTGCAGATCTTCTCGGAAACCCTGATGGGGCCGGTGTTCTTCGAGTTCATCCAGCGCAAGGGCGACGATGGTTTCGGCGAAGGCAACTTCAAGGCGCTGTTCGAATCGATCGAGCGTGACCAGGTTCGTCGTGGTGTTCTCTCCACCGACTAATCCGTTGACGCTGTAAAAAAACTGTGGGAGCGGGCTTGCTCGCGAAGACGGAGTGCCAGTCGCCATCAATGCTGACTGATACACCGCCTTCGCGAGCAAGCCCGCTCCCACTTTGTTTTGTGTCGGTAGTTAAGGTCTGCGCTGCCGCACCAGATGCTTGAACCCTTCAAACACCAGCACCAGCACAGCCATCCAGATCGGGATGTAGGTCAGCCATTCGCCGGCCTTGATGCTCTCTCCCAACAGCAGCGCCACGCCCAGCAGCAACACCGGTTCGACGTAGCTCAACAAGCCGAACAGGCTGAACGGCAGCAGGCGACTGGCAATGATGTAGACCACCAGCGCCGACGCGCTGATCACGCCAAGCATCGGGATCAGCAGCGACAACCATGGATGCTGGTCAAACACCCCGAAACCTTGTGCGCCGCTCTGAACGAACCAGATCGCCACCGGCAGCGTCAATGCCATGTCCAGCCACAAGCCGCCGAGATTGTCCGTTGCCAGCCGTTTGCGAACGACGAAGTAAGTCGGATAGCCGATGCAGACCAGCAAGGTCGCCCAGGAAAAACCACCGACCTGATACACCTCGTTGATCACGCCCAGGCAGGCGAACACCACGGCGATTTTCTGCAGATAGGACAGGCGTTCGCCATAGGCGAGGCGGCCGGTCAGGACCATGGTCAGCGGCAGCAGGAAATAACCGAGGGACACGTCCAGGCTGTACCCGTTCAGCGGTGCCCACATGAACAGCCACAGCTGCACGGCGAGCAGGAAAGAGGAGGCGATCAGCGCGCCCATCAGTTTCGGATTGGCAACGACCCGCCGAACGATGTCCAACACGCGCTTCCATTCGCCGGACAGCACCATGAACACGGTCATGCACGGCACGGTCAGCAGCATGCGCCAACCGAAGATTTCCACACCGCTCAAGGGGGTGAGCAGCGACGTGTAGTAATACATGACGGCAAACAGCACCGAGGCTGAAACCGATAGAGCGATACCTTTAGACAAGCTGTCCTCGCGGGTTGAAGGTTAAACGGGGCGGGCAGGATACGTGGTTTTTGTGCTGAATATTGTCCGGATGATCAATATTTCCAACATCCACCCTGTAGGAGCGAGCTTGCTCGCGATGAACGACCAGACACCGCGGGCAGGCAGGCTCCCCCGCGTTATCGTTGACCACCATCGCGAGCAAGCTCGCTCCTACAGTGGTTTATGTTTCTTCAGTTAAGCGGTCTGCGGCCGGACACGAAGTGGCTCACATCATTGAACCCCGGTGTCGACGCATGTCCCGGCGTCACCAGCGAATCGATGAACGCCTCGTCATCGGTCGTAAGCTTCACCGTCTGCGCCTTAGTGTAGGCGTCCCACTGCGCTTCGGTACGCGGCCCGACAATGGCTGAGGTAACGGCGCTGTTGTTCAACACCCAGGCAATCGCGAACTCGACGATGCCTACGCCGCGTTCCTGAGTGTATTGCTGGATTTGCTGGGCGATGCGCAGGGACTCGACACGCCATTCGGTTTCCAGAATGCGTTTGTCTGCCCGCCCGGCGCGGCTGTTGGCGTCCGGTTTCACGTCCGGCGCGTACTTGCCGCTGAGCACCCCGCGCGCCAGCGGGCTGTAGGGCACCACGCCGAGACCGTAGTTTTGCGCAGCCGTGATCTGCTCGGATTCAGCCTGGCGGTTGACGATGTTGTACAGCGGCTGGCTGATCACCGGCCGGTCAACGTCCAGTTTGTCGGCGATGCGGATGACTTCGGCGATGCGCCAGCCACGGTAGTTCGACAGGCCCCAATAGCGGATTTTGCCATGGCGAATCAGATCGCCGATGGCCGACACCGTGACTTCCAGCGGCGTATTGTGGTCTTCGCGGTGCAGGTAATAGATGTCGAGGTAGTCGGTGCCCAGGCGCGTCAGGCTGGCGTCGATACCGTTGAACAGGTGCTTGCGACTCAGGCCGCTGCGGTTGGGGACGCCGTCCACGGGACCGAAGCCGACCTTGGTGGCCAGCACCCATTCGTGGCGGCGGCTGGCGATGGCCTCGCCGACGATCTCCTCGGAACGGCCGTTGGTGTAGACATCGGCGGTGTCGATGAAGTTGATGCCCTGATCCCAGGCCTTGTCGATGATGCGCAGGGAATCCTCGGTGCTGGTCTGTTCGCCGAACATCATGGTGCCCAGAGTCAGGGTGGACACCTGAAGACCCGAATGACCCAGTGTGCGGTAGCTCATGAGCAAATCCTTTTACCAGTGGGAAAGGCTCAATCAAATACCAGAAACGCCTTTCGGGGCAATCTGAATCAGGGCGGCTTACAACGGATTGCCCTGGTTCCCCAGGCGAATGAATCCCGGCAGCAGCCCAAAGACCTCTACACCATCGAGGGTTGATCGTCCGGTGGAGACTGGGATTTGCTGGATGGGGCGATCCATTGCCTCCCGATAATCCACAACTTTGCTCAGACCCTCCAGGCGGATTGCCTGCGGCGGGATAATGATCGCCTGCTCATTGCGGTAAGTGATGATGGCCAGGCGTGCGCTCATGCCCAGCCGGACACGTTGCATCTGTTCAGGGGTCAATTTCGAGACTGACAGAGTTACCGAGAAACTCGCACCGCCGCTTGATTCGTCGCTCGGTTCGGCCAGGCTGCTGACCACCTGCACTGTGCCCTTCAGGCGTTCGCCCTCGAAACCATCGCCCTCTATCTCGACCTCTTGTCCCGGATGTAACTGATTGATGTCGAGCTCCGATACCGAGGCCACGATTTTCAGATGCTCGATATCGGCGAGTCCGAACAACGCTTGTCCCTGACTGAGTCTGGCCCCTGCCTGCAAAGGCCCGAGTGAGATTGCACCGGGGAGTTGCGAAGTACGGGCAGGCACGACCACTCCGGTGAAAGGTGCGAGGATGTTCTGGTCAGCGAGCAACGCTTGCAATCCTTCGTACCTGACTGTGGCATTCTTCAGTTCCATTTCTGCCACTCGCCGATGCTCGCCAGCCCCCTCATCCAATACGTGTTGCAACTCGTTTTGAGCTGCCACCAGTTCAAGCTCGTGCATCTGCATCTGCTGATTCAAATCGTCCAGCTCGCTGCGCGCAATGATGCCGCGCTTCAATAGTCGCTGAGTGTCGCCAAGCCGGCGCTGCAGATTGCTCACGGCTATTTCGGCCGTACGGACTGTTCGGCGTGCCCGTGCGACTTGCGCACTGTTCTCCCAATCTGTCAGCTCCCGGGCAGTACGCTGCGCCTTGAGCTGCGCCGAAAGGGCATCGCGCAGCTGCGATTCGATGGAAGCAGGGTCCATGGTCAACAGTGTCTGGCCTTGGTGCACCCGCTGTCCTTGCCCCACCCGGATTGTTTGAATGTTGCCTTCAAATGGCGCGGTCAGAAGGACAGTCTTATTGGGCTCTATTGTTCCTGCCAGGCCGATTTTGTGAACCAGTGATTCGTTGCGTATGCTCACCCAGTTTTCACCATCGGGTCTGCTGACAATCCATGCTTGCACATTGATGATCGCGATGCCTGCCAGGACCAACGATATCGACAGAGCAACCCAGACAAAGCGACTTGAGTACCAAATGACTGGGGCTTTGTTATCAGACGTCATTGAGTGCAATCTCCCAGCTTTCCAGGGTCATGCCGAGGGTCAGGTCGAGTTGGGTCTGGGCGTTCAAATACGAGATCAATGCACTCAGACGAGCATTTTCGGCGTTTCGCAGATCGCTCTCAAAGCTGATGATCTGAAAGTTGCTGGAGCGCCCGGCGTTGAGTTTTTCCTGTTCGATTTCAAGCTTGCGTCTGGACAGTTCGGTGGCTCGCTGCGCAATTTCATATTGGCGCCAGCGTGTGCCGAGCTCACGCACTGCGTTATTGACGTCGCGCTCCAGTTCCTGGCGAGCGTCTGCCAGATTGATTTCCTGCGTCTGCAAATTGATATGCGCGTGAATCTCGGCCTGGCGGGTACTGAGGGCACCTATGGGGATTTCCAGTTGCACACCGGCGTAGCTATCCCAGTTTCTTCCGGAACCGATGCCGTTGTCATAGCGACCATGAATCTGAGTGGCGCCGGCCACCAACGAGACATCCCAACGCGCCTGGTCTTTGGCGATGAGCAGGTTCAGATCGGCCTGATGGCTGCCGAGCAGCATGGATAAATATTGCGGTTGCTGAATCTGTGCCAGGCGCAGAGCTTCCGGCTGGTCGATCGTGATGCGGAATGCCTCCAGCACTTCGCTGGCGTGGAGTGGGGTAGACAAGTCCAGAGCCAGCAGACGCAGAAGATCCAGACGACTGATGTGCACCTGATTCTGTGCTTCTTCGACGTCCATTTCCTGCACAGCAATTTCGGCTTCGGTCTGGACGATTTCGAACTCGGCCATTCGCCCGGCAGTGATCAACGCCTTGTTCACATCCAGCAGCGATCGCGTTCGCCTGAGCGCCTCCTGAACAATGGCAAGTTGCTCTTGCGACCTGAGCAGTTCGCGGTAGGTCGTGATGATGTCGACAATTGCCTGGGAGACGCTGGTCTTGAGATTCAGGCGGTTCGCTTGCTCCTTGAGTTGTTCCAGGCGCAGGGGGGCAGTGGAGACATCCCGCCCCGCACCCCGCAGAAGTGGCTGAATCAACGTCAGCTCCAGGCCGTCGCCGCGAAAGCGGCCTGCACGCTCGGCATCATTCAGTTGTCGGGTCCAGCTCACGCTCAGACGCGTACCGTATTCGCCAAGCAAACTGACACTGGGGGATAGCGACGTCTTTCGGACCCGGTCTTCGCTGCCCTGGTTATCTGTGTAGTGTCCCTTGAGCAACAGCTTCGGACTGAACGCATCCTTGGCCACGCGCAAGTCGAATTTCTGTCCCACGCGTTGCAGATAAGCACTTCGAATTCCGCGATGATTGCGCAATCCGAGATACACGGCGTCGCCCAAGGATATGTGTGTCGCCTGCTGGCTCAACAGTGCACTGCGAGAGTGGCCGTCGTGTAACGTCGGCGCCGACAGCTGTCGGGTGATTTCCATTGACGCTTTGCCGCTCTGGGTAAAAAGGCAAAGCAGGGTGACCATCAAGGCTCGTCCGCTACTCATCGCGCAACGCCTCAACCGGTTGCAGCCGAGAAGCCAGTACGGCCGGATACAGACCAAAAAATACACCCACCCCCAGGGTGCTGATGACGCCGAGCGGTAGTGCAGCAGGTGCGAGGAAAAACGTCCAGTCAGACAAATGGGCGTACATGAATGCGAAGCCGATGCCCAGGACTCCACCGCAAAAGGCGCCCACGGCGGTCAGTGTGATCGCCTCCAGCATGAAAAGATTGCGAATGTCCCGCCGACATGCGCCCAGCGCCATGCGAACGCCGATCTCTCGTCGTCTTTGAGTCACGTTCATCAGCATGACGTTCATCACGCCGGTACCGCCTCCCACCAAAGAAATTGCCCCAAGCGCCAACAACAAGTAAGCGAAGGTACGGTTTTGACGCGACATTCCATCCATGAGCTGATGCGGGAGCAACATTGCGACATCTGTTACGCCTGGCAACTGTTTCAAAGGGTCGACTAATGCTGTAGCAGCCGCGTTGATCTCCTGATCGGGGGAGACCCGGATAATCACGTTACGTATTTGTGCCAAAGGGCTGATTCGGCGCATGCCGTTCAAGGTAAGGAACAAGGAGTCATTGGCCCTGATTGGAATGAGCAGGGTATCGGGCCTGTCCTGCAGAATGCCGATCACCTGAAACAGGTAATTGTTGATGCGAATCCGGTCCCCTGTACGCAGTGGCTCATCGGCCGCTCCCAGGGTCTCGGCGAGTGAGTGTCCAACCACCACGTAAGTTTCACCCTGATCGAATTCGGACATGAAGCGCCCCGCGCGGAGTGTTAAATCCATGGCATCCATCAACTCGCCTGTGCTGCCAATCAGGTCGGCGTTCAGACTGCGCCCCTTGAATACCACCGAAGCTCCGACGTACGCGGTCGGTGCAATGTTCAGAAGATTGGGTACTGCCTTGCGAAATTGCCCGGCATCAAAGGTCGCGTAAGCAGGTGTCCGTTTTTCGTTCGCCGTGGATAGATGGGCCACGAACGTGTTAACTCCCATTCCTTTGAAAATCATTGATGCTTCTTCGGCGGCGTTACTTGCGATGTTGATCATGGCAACCACCGACGAACTGCCAATGGCGATCCCCAGCAGCGCGAGAACCGAACGCTTGCCCAGCGTGCGGAGGCTGGAGCTGACGTCATGCATCAGCAGAAGTGCGCTTCGTCCGCGACCCGGCATCACGCGGGACAAGGACAGAGTTCCTGTACAGCACCGTTAGTAACGCGAATCTGCCGATTCAGGCGCCTGGCGATCGCCGAATCGTGGGTGACCACGACAAGCGTTACGTCATGTGCCCGGTTGAGCGAAATCAACAGGTCCATGATGTCATCAGCCGTGCCAGGGTCGAGGTTGCCGGTGGGTTCGTCAGCCAGTATCAAGGAGGGTTGACCTACAAGTGCCCGCGCAATCGCCAGTCGTTGTCGCTGACCACCCGACAAGTCTGCCGGGCGATGATGAGCTCGCTGTTCCAGACCGACCTCTGCGAGCATTTGCTGCGCTCGTTGTCGCGCATCACCAGGCTTCATTGAGCGATACCTTAGTGGCAATGCCACGTTTTCGATAGCGTTAAGGCGCGGTATCAGGTTGAAACTCTGAAAGACAAATCCGATCTGTTGATTGCGAATGGCTGCCAGTTCATCGGGGGTAGCGGAGCATACATCGTGACCGGCGAAGCGATACTCACCGGCATCAACTGAGTCCAGTAACCCGAGAATATTCAGCAGTGTGCTTTTACCTGATCCCGAAGCTCCCAAGAGAGCACAGCTTTCGCCTGTTTTTATGGTCAAAAATACATCTTGAAGGATGGGCAGGTAATTGTTGTTTATTTTATAACCTTTATTGATGCCCTTGAGGCTAATGAGGCTTTCAATGGTGGTGTTGTTCATTTAATTGATTGTGTGGGAGGGTGGGTTTATTTTGAGTTGTTGATTGAGGAAAGCCGAAAATCTCAAAAATCTTAATGGCAGGCTAGCTGGTTTGTTAAGGATTCTTTGAAAGTAATGAAGTTGCTCGCCGTATAAGTTGTCGGCGAGCAACGCAGACAGCGGATTTGCGCGAGCGGTAGAGGGATTCAACTACGCGCCAAATCGTATGAAGATATTGCCCTTGAAACTTTAAATGTTGGTTCGACTAGTACAGCGTGGGTCCGACCCGGATTTATCAAAAATAAACTCAACCCGGATCTGTGCGGAACTCCAAGGAGCGTGCATCACACTCAGGTCTTGAGCATTCCACTGACCGTCCTGCTTCATTCTGTCGGGAGACTTGACCTCTTTGCTCCCTCCACCATTGAAGTTGGCCACAACCAGGTTCACGTTTGCTTTGTTACCACCCGATTGGCCGTTGTGTTTAGTGATTCGGTACTCTTTCAAGTAGACACTTTTGCTGCTGCCATAATTAAAGTAATGCCCTTTGGCTTCCCCGGTGAAGTTGCCAGTCGAGCAGGAGACGTGAAAGGGTTTGGATGCTGAACTGCCAAAGTTCGGGTTGCCAGGGTTAGGGCTGCCGATGTTCGGGTCGACAATGATCGGATTGCCAATGATCGAGTTGGTTGGGGTGGCAGCAAACCCTGTTAGCGGTATGCAGGCTATCGACAGCGACAATAGGATTTTTTTTGCGGAAAGCGCGCTCACTGAAATACATCCTCTTTTTAGTTTTTTTGTGCCTCTCTCAAATGAACCGTTACGGTTGGGAGAAATGAGGCGACGCAAGACTATCGCCTCTCAAAATTGATTAATGTAGGAGTCACCTTCAAGGCAAGTAGGAATTTTCTTACTTGCCGTGAAGTGATTTTCACCCGGCGAAAGCGAGTCTCTTAAACTCGCAGGGTCCGGGTCATACGCAACGCCAGCAAACTGCCGCAGACAATCACACCCGCCAACAGATACAGCGCCGCATCGGTCGAACCGGTGCTGTCCTTGACCCAACCCACCAGGTACGGGCTGAGGAAGCCGGCCATTTGCCCCATCGAGTTGATCAGCGCCAGGCCACCGGCGGCAGCACCCGCACTGAGCAGGGCGGTTGGCACCGGCCAGAACATCGGCAGGCCGGTGAGGGCGCCCATGGTGGCGATGGTCAGGCCGAGAATCGCGATGGCCGGGTTGGCGGCGAAGTTCACCGCAATCAGCAGCCCCAGCGCGCCCATCAACATCGGCACCACCAAATGCCAGCGGCGCTCTTTGCGCAGGTCCGCCGAGCGACCGACAAACAACATGAACAGCGCTGCCAGCAGGTACGGAATTGCACTCAGCCAGCCGATCACCAGGTTATCGCTGAAGCCCAGGTTCTTGATGATCGATGGCAACCAGAAGTTGATCGCATAGACGCCACTCTGGATGCAGAAGTAGATCAGGCCGAAGGCCCAGATCGCCGGGTTCTTGAATACCGCCAGTAGCGAATCGGTCGTGGTTTTCGGTTTGTTGGCGCGGTCTTCGGCGTGGTCGGCTTCCAGCACCGAACGCTCGAATGGGGTCAGCCATTTCGCATTGGCGTAACTGTCGCTGAGCAGGAAATAAGCCAGCGTACCGAGGATCACGGTCGGAATGCCTTGCAGCAGGAACATCCACTGCCAGCCCGCCAAACCACCCTGGCCCGCGGCGAAGTGATTGAGGATCCAGCCGGAGAGCGGACTGCCGAGCAGGCCGGATACCGGGATCGCCGACATGAACAGCGCCATGATGCGGCCACGGCGGAAGGTCGGGAACCACTGCGAGAGGTACAGCACCACACCCGGGAAGAATCCGGCTTCGGCGGCGCCGGTGAACAGGCGCAAGGTGTAGAACTCGTTCGGCGTGGAGACGAACAGCAGGCAGGTCGACAGTGTGCCCCAGACGATCATCATCAGCGCGATCCAGCGTCGCGGGCCGAATTTGGTCAGGGCAAGGTTGCTTGGCACGCCGCACAGTACGTAACCGATAAAGAAGATGCCGGCACCGAGGCCGTATACGGTTTCGCTGAATTTCAGCGCGTCGAGCATCTGCAGCTTTGCAAATCCAACGTTTACCCGGTCGAGGTAGTTGAACAGGTAGCAGATGAAAATGAAGGGGATCAAACGCAGGGTGATGCGCTTGTAGACGGCGTTTTTATCGTCAGCGATGGCGTCGGACGCTATGGCGCTCTGTGTCATGGCGGCTCTCTCTTTATTATGATTTTTTGCGATGCAAAGGGTAACGTTGATCGCCCTGAGAGTCTCGACCACCCTCAGGGTGGCTGTCTTTGTGCCTGAGCACAGGGTTTGCCACCAAGGCCTGTGCGGGTGAACAACCCGTTCCACCACTGTTTCAAGGATCCTCGCTATGTTCGAACTCGATCACGACCTGGCCCAGGACATCGTCGACCGGGCGATGGCCATTCTGCCGTACAACGTCAACGTCATGGACAGCCAGGGCTTGATCCTGGGCAGCGGGGAGCCGGAGCGGGTCAACACCCGGCATGAAGGTGCGCAACTGGTCCTGGCCAACGGTCGCGTGGTGGAGATCGATGCGCAGACGGCGATTCATCTCAAGGGCGTGCAGCCGGGCATCAACCTGCCGCTGTTGCTGGATCAGCGCCTGATCGGCGTGCTGGGGATCACCGGTGAGCCCGAACAACTGCGCACCTATGCCGAACTGGTGCGCATGACCGCCGAGATGCTGGTGGGCCAGCGCAACCAGCAGGCCGAGCAGCAATGGCGGCGCCAGCGTTGCGATGATTTGCTGGCGCTGCTGCTGAGCGAAGCCGGGGACTCTCCACGACTGGTCGATGAAGCGCAGCAGTTGGGCCTCAAGCCACAAATGACCCGGGTGCCGTACTTGTTCGAACTGGGCCTGGAACACGCACCAGGACAAACCGTCGAGGCACTGAGTGCCTGGTTGACGAGCCGTCATCCCGACAGTTGGTGCGTGAGCTCGGCCAAAACCTCATTGCTCTGGTGCCGGCCGGCCAGCCAGTCGGTCGAGAACGAGCGCTTGCTGGACAAACTCGACGGCCTGGGCTGGAACATCCTGCGCATCGCCGTGGGTGGACAAGCCGACGGGTTGGCGGGATTACGTCGCTGCTATCGTCGGGTCGGTGACTTGCTGGCCTACGGGCGCGAGGTGTTGCCACGGTCCCGGTTGTTGACGCTGAACCGCTATCGGCTGCCGGTGATGCTTTGGCGCCATCGCAACGACGACGCCCTCGATGAATTGCTCAACCCGCTGCGCAAGGTCATTGCCAAGGACAGCAACGGTCAGTTGCTGGCGACCCTGCGCAGCTGGTGTGAACACGACGGCCAGAGCCAGGCTTGCGCCGATGCCCTGGGGATTCATCGCAACAGCCTGCGTTATCGCATGGAGCGGATTGCCGAGCTGAGCGGGGTTGATCCGTTGCGACTGGACGGCATGCTCGCGTTGTATCTGGGCGTGCAACTGCTGCCCGAGTCAGACTCAATTTCGTGAGCGACAAAATCCCCCTGTAGGAGCGAGCTTGCTCGCGAAAAACCAGAGGACGCCGCGGTAAGTCTGATTTCCCGCGTCATCGTTACCCTCCATCGCGAGCAAGCTCGCTCCTACAGGTGAAACGTCTGCAACGGGTTTTGTGGAAATGAACAATAATCCTCATCGCCGTTTGTGCAGCGGACCGGCGTTATTGTTCATGGCGGCTGGCAGCATGTGGACATTGGAACTGGAGAATTCCCATGAAAATCGTGATCGCCCCCGATTCGTTCAAGGACAGCCTCAGCGCTCAAGGCGTGGCCGACGCCATTGCCTTGGGATTGGCGCAGGTCTGGCCTGATGCCCAACTGATCAAATGCCCGATGGCAGACGGCGGGGAAGGGACTGTCGAGTCGATTCTTGCCGCGTGTGAAGGCGAATTGCGCCGCTCGGTGGTTCGCGGGCCGCTGGGGACCATGGTGGATGCCGCCTGGGGCTGGTTGCCGCAGAGCCACACCGCGATCATCGAAATGGCCGAGGCCAGCGGTTTGCAGTTGGTCCCGCTGGCTCAACGGGATGCGTGCATCAGCAGCACCTTCGGTACCGGGCAACTGATCCGCGCCGCGCTGGAGGCCGGTGCACAACGGGTGATCCTGGCGATTGGCGGCAGTGCGACCAATGACGGCGGCGCCGGCGCCATGCAGGCCCTGGGCGTGAAACTGCTCGACGCTCAGGGGCAGACGCTGTCACCGGGCGGTCTCGCCCTTGCGCAATTGGCTCGCATCGACCTGAGCGACATTGATCCGCGCCTGGCCCGGGTACGCTTCGACATCGCCGCTGACGTCAACAACCCGTTGTGCGGCCCCCACGGCGCTTCGGCGATTTTCGGCCCGCAAAAAGGCGCCTCCCCTGAACAGGTTCAGTTACTGGATCACGCCCTCGGGCGCTTTGCCGATCACTGCGTCAACGTCCTGAACAAGGATGTGCGTGACGAGCCGGGCAGTGGTGCGGCGGGTGGTCTGGGCTTTGCGGCCAAGGCCTTTCTCGGTGCGAAGTTCAAGGCGGGGGTTGAAGTAGTCGCCGAACTGGTTGGCTTGGCCGACGCAGTGCAAAACGCTGATCTGGTCATCACCGGCGAAGGCCGTTTCGATGCCCAGACCCTGCGCGGGAAAACGCCTTTTGGTGTGGCGCGCATTGCCCGGCAACAAGGCGTGCCGGTGATCGTCATCGCCGGCACCCTGGGCGAGGGATATCAAACGCTGTACGAACACGGCATCGACGCCGCGTTCGCCCTGGCCAGTGGGCCGATGACCCTGGCCAAGGCCTGCAGCGAAGCACCGCAGTTGCTGCGCGAGCGGGCGAGCGATATCGCCCGGGTCTGGCGAGTGGCCTCGCGTAGAACCTGAACACACCCGCGTTTTGTAGGAGCGAGCAAGCTCGCTCCTGCAGTAGGCAAAAAAAATTTCTGCCACCCCCCCTGCAAAAACCCTCAAGCCCTGCCGATACAACGATCAGGCGCACACACACACCTAAAAAAACAGTGTCGCCCGACTGACCGGCGCGCCTCAACGCCTGCCCGCCAGTGATCATGGCAAGGACGCTCGAAGCCTCAATCACCCGAGTATCGTCCTATGTCCCTGCGTCATCTGAACATCGCGCCTCGAGCTTTCCTGGGGTTTGCCTTCATCGCCTTGCTGGTCATCGTGCTGGGTGTGTTTGCCGTCAATCGCGTGAGTATCATCCGCCAGGCATCCGTGGACATGGGGGCCACGCAACTGCCCAGTGTCGGCTTCCTGGGCAACATGACCGAAAACGTCCTGCGCATGCGCATCCTCTCGTTCCGCATCCTGGTCAACCGTGACCCGGCCGCGTTGCAGGAAGCCCAGACCCGTATCGGCGTGCTCACCGACAAACTGCGAAGTGCCCGGCAAAGTTATGCCGCGCTGCCCGCCCAACCGGAAGAAGCCGCGCTGTACAAGACCTTCACCGCCACCCTCGACAACTACATGCAGGCCCAGAGCCAAATGATGGAGCTGTCGCGTGCAAACAAGCTCGATGAGATGCGCAGCCTGATCAACACGCGGATCAAGGACGGCACCGACCAGATGGGCGAGCAGCTCAACAAACTGGTGGCCCTCAATACCGACTACGCCCAGCGCGCGTTGGCCGAGGCGGGCGAGTAATACAACAACGCCATCACCGGCATCATTGTGGTCGCGGTGATCGCGGCACTGATGACCGTGTTGTTGGCATTGCTGCTGACCCGCAGCATCGTCACGCCGCTCAACCGCGCGCTGCAGATCGCCGTTACCATCGCCGGGGGCAACCTGACCAATGCCATCGAAGTGGACGGCAAGGATGAGCCGGCGCGCTTGCTTGGCGCTTTGTCCAGCATGCAGACCAGCCTGCGCAAAACCATCGAGCAGATCGCCGGTTCCGCTACCCAACTGGGAGCCGCCGCCGAAGAACTGAGCACCGTCACTCAGGAAGCCTCTCGCGGTCTGCAACAGCAGAACAACGAAATCGAACAGGCCGCTACCGCCGTCAATGAAATGACTGCCGCCGTGGAGGAAGTTGCACGCAACGCGGTATCCACTTCAGAAGCCTCGAACCAGTCGACCCAGGCTGCCCGGGAAGGTCGTGACCGTGTGGTGGAAACCGTCGATGCGATCCAGACCATGACCCATGACGTGCAGAACACGGCATTGATGATTGAAGGCTTGGCGACCCAGGGCCGTGACATCGGCAAAGTGCTCGACGTGATCCGCGCCATTGCGGAACAGACCAACCTGTTGGCGCTCAACGCCGCCATCGAAGCTGCCCGGGCCGGTGAGGCCGGGCGCGGATTTGCCGTGGTCGCCGACGAGGTGCGGGCGCTGGCCCATCGCACGGCACAGTCGACCCAGGAAATCGAAAAAATGGTCGCCGGCATTCAGAACGGTACTGGCCAGGCGGTGTCGTCGATGCAACAAAGCAATCAACGTACACAGACCACACTGGAAATGGCCCGCGCCGCCGGCATTGCCCTGGAACAGATCACCCAGTCGATCCACTTGATCAACGAACGCAACCTGGTGATCGCCAGTGCATCCGAAGAACAGGCCCAGGTGTCCCGTGAGGTGGATCGCAATCTGGTGAACATTCGCGACCTTGCTACCCAGTCCGCCGCCGGTGCCAATCAGACCAGTGCAGCGACCCACGAATTGTCGCGCCTGGCGGTGGATTTGAACGCCATGGTGGCGCGTTTCGTGATTTGAGATAGGGTTGTGGCTGGGAGCACCCGCGCGACAGGAGACAGACATGCGCTATTCAGCCTTGACCCAACGAATCGCCGGTGACGGAGCGGCGGCCTGGCAGATTCACGATCGAGCGCTGCAATTGCGCGAACAGGGCGTCGACGTCCTGCTGTTGTCAATTGGCGACCCGGACTTCGATACGCCGCAACCTATCGTCCAGGCCGCCATCGCCAGCCTGTTGGCCGGTGATACGCACTATCCTGAAGTGCGCGGCAGCCGAGGGCTGCGCGACAGCATTGCCCGTCGGCATCGGCACCGCAGCGGTCAGGTGGTGGATGCTGAACATGTGATCGTCTTTCCGGGCGCGCAGTGCGCGGTGTATTCGGTGGCGCAATGCCTGCTCGATCCGGGCGATGAAGTGATTGTCGCCGAGCCGATGTACGTGACCTATGAAGGCGTGATCGGCGCCTGTGCGGCCACCGTGGTCCCGGTGCCCGTGCGCCCGCAGAACGGGTTTCGCGTCGACCCGGCGGATGTCGCGGCCCGGATCACGGCAAAAACACGCGCCATCCTGCTCAACAGTCCGAACAATCCATCCGGCGCCAGTTTGCCACTGGCCACCTGGCAAGACCTGGCCGCGCTGTGCATTCATCATGATTTGTGGCTGATCAGTGACGAGGTCTACAGCGATCTGCTGTACGAGGGCGAGCACATCAGTCCGGCGAGCCTGCCGGGCATGGCCGAACGGACGGCGACGATCAACAGCCTGTCCAAGTCCCACGCCATGAGCGGCTGGCGGGTAGGCTGGGTGGTCGGGCCCAAACCCATGGCCGGGCACCTGGTCAATTTGTCGCTCAGCATGTTGTTCGGCATTCCGGATTTCGTGCAGAACGCCGCGCAATTGGCGCTGGACCGGGACCTGCCGGAAGTGGCCTCGATGCGCGAAGAGTATCGTCAGCGTCGAGACCTGGTGTGTGCAAGTCTGGGCCAATGTCAGGGCCTCAGGCCAATTCGCCCGGATGGCGGTATGTTCGTGATGGTCGATGTGCGCCAGACCGGTTTGTCGGCCCAGCGCTTCGCCGAGCGACTGCTGGAAGACTATGGTGTGTCGGTGCTGGCCGGTGAAGCGTTCGGGCCGAGTGCGGCGGGGCATATCCGCATCGGGTTGGTGGTTGACCGGCCGAAACTGGCAGATGCTTGTCGGCGGATCGTACGGTGTGCGACGGATTTGCTGGAGGCACGGCGTGCCTGAAAGGTTGTGGTGGTCTGTGCCGGCCTCTTCGTCGGATCGCCGCCCGGAGCAAGCCCGCTCCCACATTGATCTGTGTCGAACACAAAACCAGTGTGGGAGCGGGCTTGCTCGCGAAGGCTGCCTGAAAAGCGCCGAATACCTCAGCCCTTCCACGCCCCGACATTCACCAGATTCACCGGTCGCTCACCCGCCAGCGCCGCCAACAGGTTGTCCACCGCGCATCTGGCCATGGCCTCCCGTGTTTCATGAGTGGCCGAGCCGATGTGCGGAGTCGCCACCACGTTGTTCAACTGCAACAACGGCGAGTCCGGATTCAAAGGTTCGCGTTCGAATACATCCAGCCCCGCCGCGCGAATCCGGCCCGCACGCAGGGTTTCAATCAGCGCTGCTTCATCCACCACCTTGCCCCGTGAAATATTGATGAAGATGGTCTCGGGACGCATCAGGGCGAACTGTTCTGCGCCGATCAGCCCTTCGGTATCAGCGGTCAGCGGCAGCGTCAGGCAAACGAAATCCGCCTGTTGCAACAACTCCGGCAGGCTGCGGTACTGCGCATCGAACCGCTGTTCCACCGCCGGTTTCGGTGACTGGCTGTGGTAAATCACCGGCATGCCGAAACCGAAATGCCCGCGTTGGGCCAGTGCCTCGCCAATACGACCCATGCCAATGATGCCCAGGGTTTTACCGTGCACGTCGCTGCCGAAATGCGCGGGGCCGATGTTGCGGGTCCACTTGCCTTCGCGAATCATGTTGGCCAGTTCCACGACGCGCCGGGCCGTTGCCAGGATCAGCGCGAAACCAGTGTCGGCGGTAGTTTCCGTCAATACATCCGGTGTGTTGCTGAGCAAGATGCGCCGCTCGGTCAGGTAGTCGATGTCGTAGTTGTCGACACCCACCGAAACGCTGGCAATGGCTTCAAGGTGGGGTGCCAGATCGAGCAGTCCGGCATCCAGCTTCAGGCTGGCACCCAGCAAACCATGGGCACGGGGCAGGGCATCGCGCAGTTTGGCCAGGCCCAAGGCATCAAGGTTTTCGATCAGCGTCACTTCGGTCTGCTCGTGCAGGCGAGCCATCAGCAGCGGCGAGAGTTTCTTGTACAGGACGACCTGCTTTTTCATCTTTGAGATCTCAGCTTCAATTCAGGAATGTGCCGTGGCGGTGCGCGTTACCGGGGCCGTGGGCCGCTCCCGATCGCTGGCGCCGGGCTTGAGGAAAAGGGTCAGCAACACCGAGAACATCAGCGCGCCGCTCATCAAAAGGTACGAAGCTCCGGGCGAGCCGGTGGAGCTGTTCAGGTAACCGACCAGATAAGAGCCGCCAAACGAACCGAGCGCTCCCATGCTGTTGATCAGCGCCATGGCGCCGCCCGCGACGTTGGCCGGGAGGATCTCCGGAATGATCGCGAAGAACGGTCCGTAAGGCGCGTACATGCAGGCGCCGGCAATCACCAGCAGGGTGTAGGACCACCAGAAGTGTTCGGCACCCAGGGCGTAGGAACCATAGAAGGCAATCGAGGCAATCAGCAGTGGCGGCCAGACGAAACGTTTACGTTTTTGCAACTTGTCCGAACCCCAGGACACCAGCAGCATGCCGATCACCGCCGCCAGGTACGGCAGCGCCGAAAGCCAGCCGGCCTGGACCATGTCCATCTGCGCGCCAGCCTTGAGAATCGACGGCAGCCACAACACAAATCCGTACACGCCAATGCTCCAGCAGAAAAACTGCAGGGCGAGGATGATCACTTTGGGGGAGCGGAACGCTTCGGCGTAGTTCTTCACGGCCTTGATGCCGACCTGTTCGGCGGCCAGTGCGCATTCCAGGTCCTGCTTTTCCTGATCGTTGAGCCACTTGGCTTGTGACGGACGATCATCGGCCAGGCGCCACCAGATGAATGCCCACAATACCGCCGGCAAACCTTCGATGATGAACATCCAGCGCCAGCTGTAGTGCTGCACCAGATAGCCCGAGACCACCGACATCCAGAGCATGGTCACCGGGTTGCCGAGGATCAGGAAGGTGTTGGCCCGCGAGCGTTCGGCGCGGGTGAACCAGTGGCACAGGTAGATCAGCATCGCCGGCATCACTGCCGCTTCGACCACGCCGAGCATGAAGCGGATGACGATCAGCCAGTAGGCATTGGAGACGATCCCGGTCAACGTCGCCAGGCTGCCCCAGAGGATCAGACTGACGAAAATCAGCTTCTTCACACTGTGTTTCTGCGCGTAGATCGCGCCGGGTACCTGGAAGAAAAAGTAGCCGAGGAAGAACAGCGCGCCGAGCATCGACGACAGGCCTGGTGTGATCATCAGGTCCGCCGCCATGCCGGACGCGGCGGCAAACCCATAGTTGGCGCGGTCCAGATACGCCAGGCTATAGGTGATGAACACGATGGGCATGATGTACCACCAGCGGCGGGTGGCGAGCGTTGCGGTTTTCATGGTGGTGCTCCTGAGCTTGTTGTTTTTGTCGCAGCAGGTAACGGTTCTAAATCTTCAGTGACTGTTCTGGCCTATTCGCGAGCAAGCCCGCTCCCACAGGGAAACGCGTTCCAATGTGGGAGCGGCGGTGCGGCGATCCGACTTGCT
Organism: Pseudomonas sp. Pseusp3; assembly: GCF_047304225.1. Lineage (NCBI taxonomy): Bacteria > Pseudomonadati > Pseudomonadota > Gammaproteobacteria > Pseudomonadales > Pseudomonadaceae > Pseudomonas > Pseudomonas sp. Pseusp3. The sequence goes on from NZ_JBGLYV010000038.1 coordinate 24,527, forward strand.
CGCGAAGACGGCCTCGAATTCGCTGGCCATTTCGGGCCGGGCAGGCAACCCCTCCATATCCCCCCGACTCTGCACCGCACGGCTGCCAATCCAGTTGGCGCGTTTCACGGCGTCGGCGATGCTGTGGTTTTCCAGTAGCGCGCTGATCATGCCGACGGCAAACCCGTCACCGGCGCCCACGGTGTCGACCACCTTCTCCACAGGCACGCCCGCCACGAAGCCTTCATCCAGCTGCGTGCGGTAATACGCCCCGTGTGGGCCAAGCTTGATCGCCACGGCTTCGGCGCCCTGGTCGAGGTAGAAGGCGGCGATGTCGGCCGGGTCTTCGAAACCCGTGAGCAAGCGACCTTCGCTCAAGCCCGGCAGCACCCAGTGGGCGAGGGCGGCGAGGCGGTTGATCTCGGTGATCATCTGTTGCTCGCTGGCCCACAGGCTCGGGCGCAGGTTCGGGTCGAAGGACACACTGCGCCCGGCCTCGCGCATGCGGGTCATCAACTCGAACGACATCTGCCGTGCCGACTCCGACAGCGCCGGGGGAATGCCGGTGGCGTGCAGGTGCCGGGCCTTGAGCAATTCGGGCACGATCGAGTGCGGCGACAGGTGGCTGGCCGCCGAACCACGGCGGAAGTACTCGACCACCGGATCGCTGCCGTCGTCGGTGCGGGACTTGAGTTGAAAACCAGTCGGGTGGGCGGTGTCGATGTCGACGTGGCGGCAATCCAGGCCTTCCTGTTCCAGGGTGTCGACCACGAACCGGCCCAACGAATCGGCACCGACACGGCTCAGCCATGCCACGTTGAAGCCCAGTCGGGAAAGGCCAATGGCGACGTTGCTGTCAGCCCCGGCAATGCGTTTGTGGAAGGCGCCGACGCTGGCCAGGTCACCCGCCTGCTCGGCGACGAACATCGCCATGGTTTCGCCGAAAGACAGAATATCGATATCAGACATGAGCACTCTCCAGCTGCGATTGGCCGAGGTGGGCGAGGGCAGCGACGTGCTCGGTGGTCAGTTGCACCAGGTCATCGCCTTGCAGCGGATATTCGGCGGCGCGCATAACGCCTTGGGCCATGTGCCGCAGCAGGTACTCCCACTGTTGCAGGTCACTGACCGCGGGCGGAGTGGCAACCAGTTTGCCGTCGGTACGGCGCATGACCGCTTTGCAGTGCACATAACCGACATGACGACCGAGCAACCGCGCGGCGCTGGCGGCGGACTGGTCCTGCCAGTGCCAATTGCCGATGTCGAAGGTCATTTTGATCGGCAGCTTGTGCTGCTCGACCTCCGCGAAAAAACGCTGGAAGGGTTCAATGCGCCCGCCGTGCAGGGTCTGGTCGTTTTCCACCAGCAACTGCACGGCGCTTTCGCCCAGCACGCGGGCGAGGGTTTGCAGATCGCTGTTGTCGGTGAAATAGCCCAGCGACACCTTCAGCCATTTGGCGCCGAACGCCTGGGCGCGTTGCAGGGCAGTGATCAGTTCGGAGTTGGGCAAGGATTGCCCGGCCAGCCACAATTCCATTGGCGACGAATACACACTCTCCAGGCCTTCTGCTTGAGTGGCATCGGCCAGTTGAGCGGGGTCCTCGGTGGTCAGTAATTCTTCGCGCCACTCAATGCGCGTGGCGCCGGCGGCGGCGAGAATTTCGATGAAGCTGCCCTGGCCGCGTTGACGCACGAGGTCGGCGCCGTAGCTGGAGAGGCTGATGGAAACGGCTGGTTTGTTCATTGTTTTTTTACCTCTGAAACCGGTTTCATTTTTGTTCAAAAAAAATTTCAGCGCTACTTAGGGCCTCTTCGTCGGATCGCCGCCCGGAGCAAGCCCGCTCCCACAGGTTCAGCTGTGTTCACAGATTTTGTGTACGACTCGAACACTGTGGGAGCGGGCTTGCTCGCGAAGGCGCCGAACCATTCACCGAAAATCCCCACGGGTCGAACCTCGCACAACCAGCCGCGCCGAAAAATCCAGCGTCCTCACCGGTCCGTCATCTCCACGCAAACGCTTGAGCAAGCATTCGAACGCGCTGGCGCCAATTTCCTCGGTCGGTTGCGCGAGGGCGGTAATGCCACTGCCCACCAACGGGTACCAATCCAGGTCATCGAGGGCGATCAGGCCGACGTCTTCAAACAGGTTGCACTGGAGTTCACGCAACGCATGGGTAATGGCTAGCGCCGCTATCCCGTTCGCGCAAAACAGCGCCTTCGGGCCGGGACCTGGCGTGTCGAGGAAGGTTTTCAGCTGTGCGGTCAGTTCGCTGCCGGTTTCGATGTGCGTGCCGCGAAGCGCCGGTCGTTGTTCGATTTGCGCCTTGAAGCTGCTGACCCGCTCAATCCGCGAACTGGTGCCATCCAGCGGCTCAGTCACCAGCAGCACATCGCAGTAACCGCGTTCTTCAAGGTGGTCAAGGGCCATGTCGATGGCCTGCGGGTTGTTCAGCCCGACCATATCGCTTTCAAGGTGCTGCACCTTGCGATCCACCAGTACCAGGGGCATTTCCCGGTGCAGTTCGTGCAATTCGTCAGGGTGATGACCGAGGGTGTTCACGATCAGGCCTTCGATGTTGTACGAGCGCAGCAGGGCCAGGTGCTGGCGTTCCTGCTCGTCGTCACGGTCGGTGTTGCACACCACCAGGCTATAGCCGTGCTGACGGCAAGCGGTTTCCACCCCGTGCATCACGGCAATTGAATAAGGGTTGCGGATATCGGCCACCAGCATGCCGATCAGGCGGGTGCGCCCGCGTTTCAGGCCCCGGGCCATCTGGTTCGGGCGATAGCCGAGTTCGGCGATGGCCTGTTCGATGCGCTGGGCGATGGCATCGGAGAGCAGGGCACGATCATCGCCAATGAACCGCGAAACGCTGGCCTTGGAGACCTTGGCGTATTCGGCCACGTCGAGCATGGTCACGCGGCTGCGCTGGGCGGCGGAGAAATCGTTCACGGTCTGAAACCTTCTTATTGGATTTATAAGGTCGAGTGGTTCGTGAGATCCACCTGAAACCGGTTTCAGGAGACACCAAAAGCCAATTCGCCGTCAAGCCCCGGATGATGGATTGTCGAACAACGACCGAGAAGTGGCCGTCAGGCCAGCACGCTCAACCATGCCGAACCCAGCAGCAACAGCGCCATGCAGCGATTGAAGCGTCGCATGGCACGGGGTGAGCGCAACCAGCGGCTCGATCCGGCACCGAGCACCGCCCAGACCGCGAGACATGGCAGGGAAACCAGAAAAAACACCAGCGACAAATACACCACCTGCATAGCGCGATGTTCGTCACTCCCGGCGAATACGCTGACCACCGCCAGCGCCATCATCCAGGTTTTCGGGTTGACCAGTTGCAGGCTGGCGGCACCCATCCATCCCAGGCGCGCTTCGCTGTTCCGGGCGGCAATGGCTGTCGCCGGAGCACTGTAGATCTGCCAGGCCAGATAGCTCAGCCACGCCACGCCGGCCCATTGCATGACGTTTTGCACGGTGGGCCATGCGCTGATCGATGAGCCGACACCCGTACCCACCAGCAACACAAGGGTCGCCGCGCTGGCACAGGCGCCGAAGATGATCGGTACGGCCGCGGCCAGACCATGGCGGGCGCTGTTGCTCAGTACCAGGATGTTGGTCGGGCCGGGGGTGATCGAAGCCACGAAGGCAAACAGCAGGAAAGGCAGCATGGTCGGGAACGAGGGCAGCATCGCGGGCGAACTCCAGTGAAGATCAGTGAATCCGATCTTCACAATCCGCGGGCTTGCCTGTCTGGAAGATTTGAGCAACGTTTGCGGTACAACGCCGGCGTCAAGCCGTAGGCACGCATGAACCAGCGCCCCAGATGGCTCTGGTCGGCAAAGCCCAGTTGCATCGCCACCGCCGCCGGTTGTTCGCCACGGGCCAGCAGGCGTCGGGCGGTTGCCAGGCGCAATTGCACCAGATACGCGTGGGGCGCCATGCCGTAAGCGGCCTTGAACGCGCGGGTCAGGCGGAAGCGGTCGACGCCTGTGGCGGCTGCCAATTGATCGAGGCCTATGTCGTATTGCGCGTTGGCATGCAGGTATTCCCGGGCCTTTAGTGCCACTCGCGGCAGGCGCGGGTCCTGGCCATCGCGGGCGCGCCAATGCAAATGGCTGGTCAGGCGTTCGAGCAACCCGTCGAGGGCGGACTGGCGGACGATCTTCAGTTCGCCGTAATGCAGGGTTTCAAACGCCAGGCTGGTGGCCTGGGCCAGCCGAACATCGCTGGCCAGGGTGGCGGCGAAGCTCAGTTGGCTGTTGTCGGGGGCATGCTCGTACACGGTGCCGAGTTCGCGCTGCAGCCACTGCGGGTCGAGGTACAGCATGCGGTAGGTAAAGCCGTCGGCGGTCGGCGCTTCACCGTCATGGATGTCACCGGGTTCGAGCAAAAACACCTTGCCCGGCGTGCTTTGGTGCCTGGTCCGCCGACAATTGAATTGCTGGACCCCTTGCTCGGTGACGCCTACCAGATAGCTGTCATGCCAGTGCGGGTCATAGGCGTGACCTTCGAAATGCGCGCGCAGGGTTTCGATGCCGGTGTCGGCATCCTGGGCCAGGTCGAGCCAGTTGTGAGAAGTCATGCTGCACCTGCACGGCGGATTGACCGCTCCATTTAACGCCCGCACCGAGGGCGATGACTAGAACGTTTGTGCAGCTTTCAGTTGAACAGCCCGGCGGCGATGTTGATCGAGAACCCGAGAATGGCCGTGTTGAACAGAAAACCGATCAACGACTGCGCCAGCACGATCTTGCGCAAGTCACGAGTGGCCACGCCGACATCCGAGGTCTGCACCGCCACGCCGACGGTGAACGAGAAGTACAAAAAGTCCCAGTAGTTGGGCGTCGTCAGACCTTCGGCAAAACGTAGTGCCGGCTCCTTGCCTTCCCACGTGTAGAACAGCCGTGCGTAGTGCACGCTGAAAATCACCCCGATCAGCAACCAGGAGCCGATTACCGTCAACGCGGTGAAGCCGTAGTGCAGCAGTTTGCGGGTGGTTTCCAGGTCTTTGCCGCCGGCCAGTTCGAGAGTGATGGCTGCCAGGCTGGCAATTGCCGCAATGCACACCACGAACAGCACCAGCCCGGCGTTCTCGTCCTCGATTTCGGCAATGCGTTTCACATCAGTCGCTTTCGAACGCACGACGAGCCAAGACATCAGGATCAGGTAAGTCCAGACCCCGGCATTCCAGCCGATGAGTATTTTGCCGATGACCGAATCGGCCGGAACCAGGATGCCAGCTGCGATACCGAACGTCGTGGCGGCGGACAGGCGAGGGTGGGTGCGGGTGAGGAAGGACATGGAGGCTCGATGGGTCGTGGCTGTGCAATCACCTTAGCCCAGGTGAGCACAATCTTGAAATCACCGGGATCCCCTGTGGGAGCGGGCTTGCTCGCGAAGGGGCCATCACATTCAACATCCATGTCGACTGACCATCCGCCTTCGCGAGCAAGCCCGCTCCCACATTGGGTAGGTGTTGTTGGTTAAATGTTTTTATGGCGCTTGCGCACCAGTTTCATCACCACCACAAAAAACACCGGCACGAACACCACGGCCAGGGTCGCCGTGATCATCCCGCCAATTACCCCGGTGCCGATGGCTTGCTGGCTCGCCGAACTGGCGCCGGTAGCGATCGCCAACGGCACTACGCCAAGGATGAACGCCAGCGAGGTCATGACGATCGGCCGCAACCGCAGACGTGCCGCTTGCAGCGTCGCGTCGATCAGGTCATGGCCTTCGTCGTACAGGCTCTTGGCGAACTCGATGATCAGGATCGCGTTCTTTGCCGACAGACCGATGATGGTGATCAGCCCGACCTTGAAGAACACATCGTTGGGCATCCCGCGCAAGGTCACGGCCAGCACCGCGCCGAGCACGCCCAGCGGCACCACCAGCAGCACCGAGGTCGGGATCGACCAGCTCTCGTACAACGCCGCCAGGCACAGGAACACGATCAGCAGCGACAGCCCCAGCAGGATCGGCGCCTGGCTGCCGGATAGCCGTTCCTGCAACGACAACCCGGTCCATTCCTGGCCCAGGCCTGCCGGGCCTTGCGCCACCAGCCGCTCGATCTCGGCCATGGCCTCGCCGGTGCTGTGGCCCGGCGTCGGTTCACCGGAAATGCTGATCGCCGGGTAGCCGTTGTAGCGGGTCAATTGCGCCGGGCCCTGCGTCCACGTTGCCTGTACAAAGGCCGACAATGGCACCATTTTTTCGTGGGTGTTACGCACGTGAATGTTCAGCAGGTCTGCCACCTGACTGCGTTGATCGCCCTCGGCCTGCACCACGACGCGCTGCATCCGCCCCTGATTGGGGAAGTCGTTGATGTAGGCCGAGCCCACGGCCGTGGACAGCACACCGCCGACATCGGCAAAGGACACACCCAGCGCGTTGGCCTGCTTGCGGTCGACGATCAGTTGCACCTGCGGTGCCTCGGCCAGGGCGCTTTCGCGCACATTCATCAGGATCGGGCTTTTTTCGGCCGCTGCGAGTAGCTCGGTGCGAGCCGCCATCAACTTCTCATGACCGAGACCACCGCGATCCTGCAGCCGGAACTCGAATCCGCTGGACGTACCCAGGCCATCCACGGGCGGCGGCAGTACGGCGAACGTCACCGCATCCTTGATCTGGCTGAGGGCGACGTTGGCCCGGTCGGCGATCGAGGCGGCCGAGTCGTCGCTGTCTCGCTCGGACCAGTCTTTGAGCGTGCTGAATGCCAGCGCCGCATTCTGCCCGCTGCCAGAGAAGCTGAATCCGAGAATCACCACGCTGTCGCGAATACCCGGTTCGCCGGCGTTGTGCGCTTCAACCTGCTCGGCCACCTGCACCGTGCGGTTCTTGCTTGCGCCCGGCGGCAACTGGATGTCGGTGATGGTGTAACCCTGGTCTTCTACCGGCAGGAACGACGAGGGCAGGCGACTGAAGCACACGCCCAGCCCCACCAGCAACACGCCGTAGATCAGCAGGAAACGCCCGCTGCGTTTCAGTGCATGGGCGACCCAGCCCTGGTAGCGCTCGGTCAGTCGCTCGAAGCGACGGTTGAACCAGCCGAAGAACCCGGTCTTTTCGTGGTGTTCGCCTTGGGCAATCGGCTTGAGCAATGTCGCGCACAGGGCCGGGGTCAAGGTCAGGGCGAGGAATGCCGAGAACAGGATCGAAGTGGCCATCGACAGCGAGAACTGCTGATAGATCACCCCGACCGAACCCTGCATGAACGCCATCGGAATGAACACCGCGACCAGCACCAGGGTGATGCCGACGATGGCCCCGGTGATTTGCTGCATGGCCTTGCGCGTGGCCTCCCTGGGTGACAGACCCTCGCTGGCCATGATGCGCTCGACGTTCTCCACCACTACGATGGCGTCGTCCACCAGAATGCCGATCGCCAGCACCATGCCGAACATGGTTAGCACGTTGATCGAAAACCCGAGCGCCAGCATCGTCGCAAAAGTGCCCATCAACGCTACTGGCACCACCAGCGTCGGAATCAGCGTGTAGCGGATGTTCTGAAGGAACAGGAACATCACCGCGAACACCAGCAGCATCGCCTCGCCGAGGGTGTAGACCACTTTGGTGATCGAGACCTTGACGAAGGGTGAAGTGTCGTACGGAATCGAGTAATCGACGTTCGCCGGGAAGTAGCGCTTGAGTTCGTCCATCTTCGCCCGCACCAGGGTCGCGGTGTTCAGCGCGTTGGCGCCAGGCGACAACTGCACGGCGACGGCGGTGGACGGTTTGCCGTTCAGGCGCGTGGAAAACTGGTATTCCTGGCTACCGATCTCGACCCGGGCCACATCGCTGATGCGCACGGTCGAACCGTCCGGGTTGGCCTTGAGGACGATGTCGGCAAACTCTTCGGGGGTCGACAACTGGCCCTTGACCAGAATGGTCGCGGTGATTTCCTGGGTGGCGCGGGTCGGCAGATCGCCGATGCTGCCGGCCGACACCTGGGCGTTTTGCGCGACGATGGCGGCGTTGACGTCCGCCGGCGTCAGGTTGAAGGCGAGCAGTTTCTGCGGGTCGATCCAGATCCGCATCGCCCGTTCGGCGCCGTACAGCTGCGCCTTGCCGACGCCGTCCAGACGCTTGATCTCGTTCATCACGTTGCGCGCCAGGTAATCGCTGAGCGCCACGTCGTCGAGTTTGCCGTCGCTGGACGTCAGGGTGATCAACAGCAGGAAACCGGAGGAGACTTTCTCCACCTGCAAACCTTGCTGGTTCACGGCTTGCGGCAGGCGTGACTCCACGGCCTTGAGGCGGTTCTGCACATCCACTTGAGCCAGTTCCGGGTTGGTGCCCGGCTGGAACGTAGCCTTGATGGTGGCGCTGCCCAGGCTGCTCTGGGATTCGAAATACAACAGGTGATCGGCGCCATTGAGCTCTTCCTCGATCAGGCTGACCACGCTCTCGTCCACGGTTTGTGCCGAAGCGCCCGGGTACACGGCGTAGATTTCGATCTGTGGTGGCGCCACGTCGGGGTATTGCGCCACCGGCAGTTGCGGAATGGCCAGTGCCCCGGCCAGCAGGATGAACAGCGCAACCACCCAGGCGAACACCGGGCGGTCGATAAAGAACTGCGGCATAAAAAAGCGTCCTGCTTACTGACCAGTCACCTGGGCAAGTGGAAGAGGGGTGTCGTCGATCTGCACTTTCTCGCCGGGGCGGGCGTGCTGCAGGCCTTCGATGACGATGCGGTCGCCTGCCTTCAGGCCGCTGGTGACGATCCAGCGATCGTTCTGCACGGCACCCAGTTCGACCGGTTGCTGCCCGACGCGCTGTTCGGCGTCGAGCAGCAGCACCTGGGCGACGCCGGCGCTGTCGCGCTGGACGGCACGTTGCGGCACGCTGATGCCCTGCTGGTTGACCGCTTGTTCCAGGCGAACGCGCACGAAACTGCCGGGCAGCAAGTCGAGGTCGGGGTTGGGGAACTCGCTGCGCAGGATGATCTGGCCGGTGCCCGGGTCGACGGTGATGTCGCTGAACAGCATTTTGCCAGGTAACGGGTAGAGGCTGCCGTCATCCTGAATCAGCGTGGCCTTGGCCTGGTCCTGGCCAACCTGCTGCAACTGCCCGGAACGGAAGGCTCGGCGCAGTTCGTTGAGTTCGCGGGTGGACTGGGTCAGGTCGGCATGAATCGGGTTCAGTTGCTGGATCAGCGCCAGCGCAGTGGTTTCGTTTTGCCCGACCAACGCGCCTTCGGTGACCAGCGCCCGACCGATACGCCCGGAAATCGGTGCGGTGACGGTGGCGTAGCCAAGGTTCAACCGGGCGCGCTCCACCGCAGCCTTGCTGGCAGCAACGTCGGCGGCGGTCTGCCGTGCGTTGGCCCGGGCGTTGTCGTAGTCCTGGCCGCTGATGGCCTTGTCGTCGATCAACTGGGCGTAGCGTTGCTCCTGCAACCTGGCCTGGAACGCGTTGGCTTCGGCCTTGCGCAACGCCGCTTCGGCGCTGTCCAGGTCAGCCTTGAACGGCGCCGGGTCGATGCGGAACAAGACATCACCCTGTTTCACGTCACTGCCTTCACGGAAGGTCCGCTGCAAGACCACGCCGGCCACGCGGGCACGCACTTCAGCGATGCGCGGCGCGGCAATCCGTCCGCTCAGTTCGCTGCTGATGGTCAGTGGCCGCGCTTCGATGGTTTCGATGCGAACCGTGGCCAGTGGCGCCTGTTCCTCGGCATTCGAGGACTTGTCACACGCGCCCAGTGTCATCGCCAGCGCAATCAGGCTGAGCCTGGCAAGCAGATTCTTCGACATGTAATACCCCAATAATGACTCCCGGCATCCTACCGGGCGCAGGCGAGGGTAGCGGTGAAGCTTTGTTGGTGCTGTGTGAAAATGTGTAAGGGTTTTACTCAGAGACGAGTGAGGGCGTATATCCTTCAGTCCTTGAATTTTATTGCGTCTGTCAGGCCGCCTTCGCAGGCAAGCCCGCTCCTACATTGAAATGCGGTCCCCTGTGGGAGCGGGCTTGCCCGCGAAGAGGCCGGTACAGGCGCCACGGCTCTTTCTGGAAACACCCCATGCCCAACATCCTCCTGGTCGAAGACGACACCGCCCTCGCCGAACTGATTGCCAGCTACCTGGAGCGCAACGGTTATTCCGTCAGCGTGATCGGTCGCGGTGATCAGGTGTGCGAACGTGCGCGGCTCAATCCGCCGGACCTGGTGATCCTCGACCTGATGCTGCCCGGCCTCGACGGCTTGCAGGTCTGTCGCCTGCTGCGCGCCGATTCGGCGACCTTGCCGATCCTGATGCTCACCGCCCGCGACGACAGCCACGACCAGGTACTGGGCCTGGAAATGGGCGCCGACGACTACGTCACCAAACCGTGCGAGCCGCGGGTGCTGCTGGCCCGGGTGCGGACCTTGTTGCGCCGCAGCAGCCTCAGCGAGCCGCAGACCGCCAATGACCGCATTCTGATGGGTAACCTGTGCATCGATTTGTCCGAACGCACCGTGACCTGGCGCGGGCAATTGGTGGAACTGTCCAGCGGCGAATACAACCTGCTGGTGGTGCTGGCCCGGCATGCCGGTGAGGTGTTGAGCCGCGACCAGATCCTGCAGCGCCTGCGCGGCATCGAATTCAACGGCACCGACCGTTCGGTGGACGTGGCGATTTCCAAGTTGCGGCGCAAATTCGACGACCACGCCGGCGAGGCGCGCAAGATCAAGACTGTGTGGGGCAAAGGCTACCTGTTCAGTCGTTCCGAGTGGGAATGTTGAGCCGATGTTCAGAATCCTCTTTCGTCTGTACCTGGTGACCATCGTCTCGTTCAGCGCGGCGATCTACCTGGTGCCGGATCTGGTGATCAAGGTGTTCCACGAACGCTTTGTCACCTACAACCTCGATTACTCCCGTGGGCTGCAAACGCTGATCGTCAAACAGTTTCACGCGGCCCCGGCCGAACAGTGGCCGGCCCTGGCCGCTGAAATGGACAAGGACTTCAATCCACTGCACATTGTGCTCAGTGACAATGACGACAGCAGCCTGACGCCTGATGAACAGCAGCGCTTGCGCCGTGGCGAGAACGTCGTGCGCGTGGGCGACTGGGGCTGGCGCACGCTGGCGGTCGCGCCGCTGAATGAGCGCACCGTGGTGCAAATGGTCGTGCCCCCGGATCCGCTGGACGTCAACCTGTTGTACTGGAGCATCAACGTCCTGATCGGCGCGACCATGCTCGCCTGCCTGTTGCTGTGGCTGCGCCCGCACTGGCGTGACCTGGAACGCCTCAAGGGCGCGGCCGAACGCTTTGGCAAGGGCCACTTGAGCGAACGCACGCAAATTTCCCCGAATTCCAACATCGGCAGCCTGGCCAGTGTGTTCGACACCATGGCCGGCGATATCGAGAACCTGCTCAACCAGCAGCGGGATTTGCTCAATGCGGTGTCCCACGAGTTGCGCACGCCGCTGACGCGCCTGGACTTCGGCCTGGCGCTGGCGCTGTCCGATGACTTGCCGGCGGCCAGCCGCGAGCGCTTGCAAAGCCTGGTGGCGCACATCCGGGAGCTCGATGAGTTGGTGTTGGAGCTGCTGTCCTACAGTCGCCTGCAAAACCCGGCGCGGCTGACGGAGCAGGTCGAGGTGTCGCTGGATGAATTCATCGACAGCATCCTTGGCAGCGTCGACGAAGAAATGGACTCCCCGGAAATTGTCATCGACGTGCTGCTGCACGGCCAGCTCGAACGCTTCAGCCTGGACCCGCGCCTGACCGCCCGTGCCTTGCAAAACCTGCTGCGCAACGCCCTGCGCTATTGCGAGAAGCGTATTCAGATCGGTGTGCAGGTGCACGCCGGCGGCTGTGAGATCTGGGTCGACGATGACGGCATCGGCATTCCGGATGACGAGCGCGAGCGGATTTTCGAGCCGTTCTACCGCCTCGACCGCAGCCGCGACCGCGCCACGGGTGGTTTCGGACTGGGTCTGGCGATCAGCCGCCGCGCGCTGGAGGTCCAGGGTGGCACGCTGACAGTGGAAGCCTCGCCGCTGGGCGGGGCGAGGTTTCGCTTGTGGTTGCCGCCTTCGGCCTGATGCGTCCAGGTGAAAAAAACGACTATCAAGCGCTCAGCCGACTGCGCAACAGCTTGGCCATCTCCTCCAGATCCGTCATCGACTGATGCCCGATCAGCATCCAGGCGTGTTCCATGTCTGCCCAATACACGATGTTCAGCTCGCGCCGCTGTTCCCGGGCGAAATGGCGGCTGCCGCTGTTGGAGCGGGTGACGCACAGCGCCATGGGGCCGTGCGCCGGATCGAGGTAGGTGATCTGGGCGATGGGCGCACCGTCGTACTCGAGGATTTGCGCACGCTTGAACTCGGCACGGGGCAGGCTCAGTTTTGCCGGTGCGAGGTCAAGGCCCAGGCGCGCATCGATGGTCCGCAGCTGTGCCCGTTGGCTGGCTTCATCAGCGGGTAAATGGTCCAGGGTTTCCGGCACGTAGAGCGCCATGTAATCGGCCACCAGGCCGCGCCAGTTGTGTGTCTTCTGGCTCGCTTGCCAGCCGAGGAACAAACGGTCCGCCAACACGCCGCCGGCCAACAGTCCGGCCGCCGCGGCAAGGAACCAGCGTCGATTGAGCGCAGGGCGGACCGGAGAGGGCAGCGTGGCGAGCATGGCCTGCAGGCGATCCACCGGGGCCTGCCGGGCCAGTTCATCGTAGGCTTCCTTGAACGGCAGGCTACTGCGATTCAGCCATTGCAGACGCAGGCCGAGCATAGGGTCGGCGATGATGGCCGCGTCGATGCGCGAGCGCTGCTCGGCATCGAGTTGGTTGTCGAGGTACGCCACCAGTTGTTCGTCCGAGGGTCTTGCGCTCATCAATGTTCTCCTCGGTTAGGGTTGGGCACCGAGTGCAACGGTGGGTATTCGGCCAATTTCGCACGAGCGGTGGCAAGGCGACTCATGACCGTGCCGATGGGCACTTGCAGCACATCGGCGACTTCGCGGTAGGACAACCCTTCGACGTAGGCGAGAAACACGGTTTCGCGCTGGGCCTCGGGCAATGCATCGACGCGCCGGATGACCTGTGCCGCCAACACGTGGGTCTGCGCCACGGATTCTCCATCGAACGACAAGGCCTGATCGGCATCCACCCAGCCCTGACCTTGACGCACCCGTTGGGCGCGGACTTCGTTGAGCCAGATCGAATGCAGAATGCTCAGCAGCCAGCGGTCCATGCGCGTTCCCTGCTCGTATTGTCCGGCCCGCTCAAGCGCCCGCACGCAGGTGGCCTGTACCAGGTCATCGGCGACATGCCGTTGTCGGGACAGCAGCAGGCCGTAGCGCCATAAACGCGCCAGGTGCTGGTACAGTTCCGTTCGTATTGTCTGATCGCTGGCGATGGCGACCTCCGTCCGCTCGGGTTGTCAGGTTTTCGATGAATCGTTGATGGCTTCGGCCAGGTCCTGGTACTCCTCGCACCGGGTATTGCCGCAGATGGCTTTGATCTGCTGCAGTTGCTCCTGTGCAAGGTCCAGCCGGCCTTTGACCACATAGGCCTCGCCGAGGTATTCACGGACTTGCGCGTATTGCGGGTCGAGTTTTACCGATTGCAGGTAATAACCGATGCCTTCGTCGGTACGTCCCAGTTTACGCGTGGCGTAACCGCGATAGTTCAACGCCTTTGCCGTATTTGGCTGTTTCAGTGTGTCAAGCAGGGCCAGGGCTTCTTCGTAACGCCCGTCCTTGGCCAGTTGATAGGCATAGTTGGTGCGGTCTTCGTCAGGCACCAGGTTGCTGGTCTGCCTGACGCAGCGCTGCGATCGGGTATCGAGCACCTGACCTTTCGGGCAATGGGGTCTGGGGGGAGGCTCGTCACCGCCGCCGCCACCGTTGGCCAAGGCGAGAGTGCCGGACAACGCAACGGTCAGCAACAGCGGGGTCATCAGAACAGCAAAACGAATACTCATGGGCTTGGCTCCACAGGTTCATGCGTTTCAGATCAGGTCGCGCCCGCCGGATGCAGCGCAAGGTCGAAACAGCCAACGGCTTGAACAATTGAAGGGGGCTGTCTGCCCCCGGCAATCTTATGTTCACGGTTGATGTCATGAGAACACCGCAGCAAGAACAATTATTCATTACGTACTGGCGGTATTTTCAAGGAAAGCTCATATCGGGGCGCAGGCATGGTTTTGAGCCTTGCGCAGCTTTGTGTGCGCTGAAGATCCCTGTGGGAGCGGGCTTGCTCGCGAAGGCGGTGTACCAGTCAATGATGATGTTGAATGTTACGGCCTCTTCGCGAGCAAGCCCGCTCCCACATGGGATTTTCGTCGAGCAAAACATCCGGGCGGTGTTTCGACGATGAACGTTGGCGCGCGATCAGCCCAGCAAACGAATGGGGGAGCCGGCAGACCAGGCCTGGATGTCCTCGATCATTTGCGAGAAAAACAGCTGGTAGTTCTGTTGGCTCACGTACCCGACATGGGGTGTTGCCAGCACGTTGTCCAGCGTCCTGAACGGGTGGTGGGCGGGCAGGGGCTCGTGTTCGAAGACGTCCAGAGCGGCACCAGCCAGCCGCTGTTTCTGCAGTGCCTTGATCAAGGCCGCTTCATCGACAATCGGCCCGCGAGCGGTGTTTACCAGCAGCGCCGTGGGCTTCATCCAGCCCAGTGCTTGCGCGTCCACCAGGCCTCGACTGCGGTCGCTGAGCACCAGGTGCACCGACAACACGTCGGCCTGTTCGAACAGTTCCTGCTTGCTGACATAGGTCACACCGACTTGCGCCGCACGTTCGGCGGTGAGGTTTTCACTCCAGGCAATGACGCGCATGCCGAACACCTGGCCGAACTGCGCGACGCGCTGGCCGATGCTGCCCAGACCGAGGATCGCCAGCGTCTTGCCATGCAGGTCGCCACCCAGGCCTTGTTGCCACTGGCCGGCGCGCAAGGCATTGGCTTCGACCACCAGGTTGCGGGTTGCGGCCATGATCAGCGCCCAGGTCAGTTCCGGTGCGGCGTGTTTGTAGCTGTCGGTGCCGCAGACCTGAATGCCCAGTGCGGCGGCGGCTTTCAGGTCAAGCGCGGCGTTGCGCATGCCGCCGGTCACCAGCAGTTTGAGCTTAGGCAGGCGGCGCAGCAGGTCTTCATCGAAGCGGGTGCGTTCGCGCATTACGCAAATCACCTCAAACCCGGCCAGGCGCTCGGCCAGGGATGGGTTATCGGTGGGGTAGTCATGGAGAAAGCTCACCTGGCCGACGCTGTCCAGCGCCGACCAGTCCACCACGTCCCGCGCCACATCCTGCCAATCATCAAGCACTGCAATCTGTACAGGCATCAGCCTTTCCTCTTCAACGCACGGGGTTGGTCTTGTTCAGCCAGGCGAGCAGGGCCTGGTGGAATTGTGCCGGTTGTTCCATCTGTGGCGCGTGGCCCATGCCAGGGAATTCGACTAGCGTGGACTGGGGAATCAGCCTGGCCACCTGTTTGCCGAGGACGTCGTAGTGCCCGATCTTCGCCTTGACCTCGGGAGGGGCGATGTCACTGCCGATGGCGGTGGTATCGGACGTTCCGATCAACAGCAGGGTCGGCATCCGCAGGTTGTGGAATTCGTAGTACACCGGCTGGGTGAAGATCATGTCGTAGATCAGCGCCGAGTTCCACGCGACTTGCGTATGCCCCGGGCCTTTGTTCAGGCCGGCGAGCATGTCGACCCAGCGATCGAATTCAGGTTTCCAGCGGCCGCCGTAATACGTGCTGCGTTCGTAGTTGCGGATACCGTCGGCGCTGAGTTTGAGTTCGCGTCCGTACCATTGATCAACCGTGCGATAGGGCACACCGAGGGCTTTCCAGTCCTCCAGGCCGATAGGGTTGACCAGCGCCAGTTGCTCGACCTGTTCGGGGTATTGCAAGGCATAGCGAGTGGCGAGCATGCCGCCGGTGGAATGCCCCAGCAGAGTCGCTTTCTGGATGCCCAGCGCCTTGAGCAATTGCTGGGTGTTCGTCGCCAGTTGCTGGAAGCTGTACTGATAGTGCGCCGGTTTGCTGGAGGTGCAGAAGCCGATCTGATCCGGGGCGATGACCCGATAGCCGGCGTTGCTGAGGGCTTTGATCGAACTGTCCCAGGTGGCGCCGCAGAAATTCTTGCCGTGCATCAGCACCACGCTGCGACCATTGGCCTTGCCGTGGGCGGCGACGTCCATGTAACCCATTTGCAGGGATTGGCCCTGGGATTCGAACGCAAAGTGCTTGAGCGTGTACGGATAGTCGAAACCCTGGAGTTCGGGACCGTATGCCGGTCCTTCGGCTTGGGCGATGGCGGGCAGTGCGGCGGTCAGCAACAGGCCGTGTAACCAGCGGGAGAGGGGGCGCGGCATGGGGCAACTCCATGGAAAATCCGCCGATGCTGGATCGGCTCGATTAGGGCGACATTAAGCACAGGCAATCGCCGCCCTTGATGGTTCAACCCATCCAGCCCAATGTCGCCACGGCCAGTACACCATAACGGGCGCCTTTGGCCAGGGTGACGATCAGCAGGAACCGCCCCGGTGGCTCGCGCATGACCCCGGCGACCAGCGTCAGCGGATCGCCGATCACCGGTAGCCAACTGAGCAGTAATGACCAATGGCCGTAGCGTTGGTAATGAAACCGGGCTTTTTCCAGATGCCGGGGGCTCACCGGAAACCAGCGCCGGTCGCGGAACCGCTCGATCCCGCGCCCCAGCCACCAGTTAAGCAGCGACCCCAGGACGTTGCCCAGCGTTGCCACTGCCAGCAGCGCCCAGAGCCAATACCGATCGCTGAGCAGCAGTGCGACCAGCACGGCTTCGGATTGCAACGGCAGCAGCGTGGCGGCGCCGAATGCGGCGAAAAACAGCCCGAGGTATGCGCCGGACATCAATGGGCGGGGTAGTCCGCAACCACCACGTCAGTGCCGTCCTTTTTCAGGCCAATGACCTGATAGGCATCGCTCATGCCATCCATTTCCATGCCGGGCGACCCCATGGGCATGCCGGGGGCGGCGACACCGAGCAGATCGTCGCGCTTGCTCAAGGCCAGGACCTGATCGGCCGGGACATGACCTTCGACGAATTTGCCATTGATCAATGCGGTGTGGCACGACGCCAGGCGCGGCGGTACACCGTGCTGTTGCTTGAACTCACTCATGTTGGCTTCGACGTGGTCTTCGACCTTGAAGCCATTGGCCTCCAGGTGGGTGATCCACTTTTTGCAGCAACCACAATTGGCGTCGCGATGAACCTCGATCGGAATGAGGTCGGCGGCCTGGGCCAGGGAAGAAATGAACAGGGCGCTCAGGGCGATCAGACGCAGAGGGTTTCGCATGGGATTCGTCTCGGCTAACGGGCAAAAAACGCATTCTGACCATTTTTCCCGGTCAGGCATTCAAGGAGTGTTTCGAAGTACTACAAAGATCCGCCGTTCGATGATGGTAGATCAACGCTGTCAGGCAGATGAGGGGCACATTACAAAATCGTCAGGTGCAATGGTCTCCCGGCCAAGGCCTGAAGCCGTGTTACCCGGCCCGCCCGATTCATCGAACGGGCCGGTGACCCTTACCGGTCGAGCAGCTTCATGACTTCCTCCGGATAACGCAGGCCAGCGGTGGCATTAGCCGCAAAGACCGACTCCAGCGCGTGCAGCTCTTCGGCGCTCAGCGTCACCTGCAGTGCGGCCACGTTTTCTTCCAGGTATTTACGTTGCTTGGTGCCGGGAATCGGAATCAGGTAATCACCCTGGGCCAGCACCCACGCCAGCGCCAGTTGGCCCGCCGTCACGCCTTTTTCCGCCGCCAGGGCCTGCACTTGCTGCACCAGCAGCAGGTTCTTCGCGAAGTTTTCGCCCTGGAAGCGCGGGCTGAAACGGCGGTAATCGTCTGCGGCGAAATCATCCGGACTTTTCAATGCGCCGGTCAGAAACCCCCGGCCCAACGGGCTATAAGGCACAAAGGCGACGCCCAGGCGCTGGCAGGCTGCCAGGCAACCGTTTTCTTCCTGATCGCGGCTCCACAGCGAATATTCACTTTGCAACGCACTGATCGGATGAACCTTGTGCGCCCGTTCCAGTGTCGTCACCGAGGCCTCGCTCAATCCCAGATAACGGACTTTGCCGGCACTGACCAGATCGGCCATGGCGCCAACGGTTTCTTCAATGGCCACCTGCGGGTCGATGCGGTGCTGGTAATACAGGTCAAGGGTATCCACGCCGAGGCGTTTCAAGCTGCCGTCGATGGACTGGCGAATGTATTCCGGCCGACCGTTGACGCCCCGGGCGCCGGGGTTCGCCGGGTCGCGGACGATACCGAACTTGCTGGCCAGGAACACCTGGTCGCGCTTGCCGGCAATGGCCTTGCCAATCAGTTCTTCATTGCTGTGCGGGCCGTACATATCAGCGGTATCGAGCAGGTTGACGCCCAGTTCCAGCGCGCGATGCAGGGTGGCGGTGGCTTCGCGGGTGTCCGTGCCGGTGGTATAGAAATCGGTCATACCCATGCAACCCAGGCCGATGGCCGAAACCTGCGGACCGTTTTTTCCCAATTGACGTGTGTGCATGAAATCAGCTCCCTGTGAAGTGAATCGCCATTGTTCATCTCGACAGAAACAAGATAAACCGGCTAAAACGGCTATCACTATTCGTTAAATCTAAACAATCTGCCGGTGGAGCCAGCAATGGACCGTTTCAATGCCATGCGCGTCTTTACCCGAATCGTCGAGCTGGGTGGCTTTGCCAGGGCCGCCGACAGCCTGCAATTGCCCCGGGCCTCGGTAACCATCCTGATCAAGCAACTGGAGGCGCATCTGGGGGTGCAACTGTTGCAACGCACCACGCGGCAGATCAGCCTGACGCTCGACGGTGCGGCCTATTACCCACGTTGCGTACGCTTGCTGGCGGATCTTGAAGAGACCGAAGCGGTGTTCAGTGCAGCACGGCACAATCCCAAGGGGCTGTTGCGCGTGGACATGCCGGCGGGAGTGGGGCGCCTGGTGGTGATCCCGGCGCTGCCGCAATTCACCGCCCGCTATCCCTTGATCGAGCTGGAAATCGGCTTGAATGACCGGCCGGTCGACCTGATTCGCGAAGGTGTCGATTGCGTGTTGCGCGGTGGCTCGACGCTGGACGATTCGTTGGTGGCGCGGCCGCTGGTGATGATGGATCAGGTGACCTGTGCCAGCCCTGATTATCTGCAGCGGCACGGAACGCCTCGTTCCCTGGATGACCTGCGCGGGCATCAGGTGGTCGAGTACTTCTCCAGCAGCAGCGGAAAACGCTATGGGCTGGAGTTTGTCGTGGATGGCCAGGTGCAGTCGCTCGACCTGCCCAAGCAGGTGGCGGTCAACAGTGCCGATGGCTATCTGGCGGCGTGCGAGGCCGGATATGGTCTGGTGCAGACGCCGTACTACCATGTGGCGCGGCAACTGGCGGAGGGACGTTTGTGTGAAGTGCTCAAGCAAGTGCCGCCACCGGGCATGCCGATGACGGCGCTGTATCCGCCGCACCGCCAGTTATCCCGGCGGGTGCGGGTGTTTGTCGATTGGCTGGTAGAACTGTGTGCCCAGCCTGGCAATGACTTTTACAGAAAGGACTCGGGATATTGAGCCGCCGTTAACGATGTTGGTAGTAACCCGGTCCGCCATGGCCGTAGTAGTGATCGTGATGCCGGCCCCCATGGGGGTAAATAATGCAACCGCTCAGGGTCAGGAGGGCAAACAGTGGAATCAGCAGTGTGATTCGACGCAACATTTTGGAAATCCTCATGTTATCGCCGTAATGAAGCTAAAAATCTTCATCGGCTGTAACATGAGACCGCGCTTATAGCAGGTCATTCCCGAAACAGGGTAAGCGCCTGGCATGCATGTCGATACAAACCGGATACATTTTTCAGATTCAGGAACCCGCAATGACTCAGTCGCAACGTTTGAAATACTCGATTCTGATCTCCCTGGTGGTACTGGGGATCATGTTTGGCCTTTCCTGGTTGCAGAATACCGGTGTCATCAGCGAAAAAATGTTCCAGTACATCGCCATAGGCGTGGCGGTGGTCGTGGTGGTCATCAATGGCGTGATGCGCCGCAAGGTCAAGCCCTGATCATTCGATCACGGGTTGCGCAGGATGGCGGCAGCCTGAGGGTGCAGGCTGTAGCTTTTGTCGGGGTTGAGGACAATCACGCCTTCGCTGCACAAGCGCTTTAGCACTTCACGCACGCTGAGAAAGGACAATGGAATATCCAGGTCCAGCAATTGGCTGTGCACGCCGCGTACGCCAAGGCTGCGGTCGCTTTCGGCGGCTGCCAGCAAGGCATCGATGACTTTCAGGCGGATCAGGCTGGTGCGCAGGCCATAGCTTTTGAGCAGGATCCTGATGCGCTCGTTGCCGTGGCGATCGCTACGCGGCTCGAATACGCCAACTCCCATGGAAGCACCCTTTGGCGCGTTGCTACCGTCCGTTGGCAGTCGCGAGTTGTACATTGCAAAAACTCCTTTTCAGAGCCTGATCAGGAAAAAGTGGGCGCTCTTACATGACTAGACGTATGAGCAGCGCAAATCATGAAGGCTCGAATGTAGAAATTTTGTCGCCACCGCGTGATCAACCTGTCAGTCCTTGCGCCAATGCGCGGTAAAACCCTAAATTTCTGGTGTGAGCTTCGTCCCTACAGGGAGGCACGGTGCGTGCGGGTATGCGCAGCAGTGGCCATCGTTTTTTCGATCAGGAGCGAGCGTGATTATTTCCAGCCAGTTAGCCAGGTTGAGCCTGGCGGGTGTGACACTGGGGTTGAGCCTGGGGCTGAGCCTTGCTGCGAGCGCGAGCGGTTCGCCTGCGCAAACGAGCGCGGACATCCGCCGAACCGGTTTCGGCGTGCCGCACATCCGTGCCGACAACGAGCGCGGGCTTGGCTACGGCATCGGCTATGCCTACGCCCAGGACAACCTGTGCCTGCTGGCTAACGAGATCGCTACGGTCAATGGTGAGCGCTCACGGTATTTCGGACCGGATCAATTCACCGTCGAAGAGCGGGAGAACCGGGTCAGTGATGTGTTTTTCACCTGGTTGAATACACCACAGGCCGTGGCCGGTTTCTGGCAAGCGCAAATTCCGCAGGTCCGCGAACTCATTGAGGGTTACGTGGCGGGGTATAACCGTTCGCTGGCCGAACGTCGCGCACAGGGTTTGCCGGCGCAATGCCAGGGCGACTGGGTGCGGGATATCACGTCGATGGATCTGGTGAAATTGACCCGGCGCCTGCTGGTCGAGGGCGGAGTCGGGCAATTTGCCGAGGCCCTGGCCGGAGCCGCGCCGCCTGAGGCGGTCACTCTGGCGTCAAACGCCGATTTCCAGGTGGCCGCCACGCGGATGCAGCGCTTTGCCCTGGACCGGGGCAGCAATGCCGTCGCGGTCGGCAGCGAGCGTTCTTTCAACGGGCGCGGCATGTTGCTGGCCAATCCGCACTTTCCGTGGGTGGGCGGCATGCGTTTTTATCAGATGCACCTGACCATTCCCGGCAAACTGGACGTGATGGGCGCGGCGTTGCCCGGCCTGCCGGTGATCAACATCGGTTTCAATCAACATCTGGCCTGGACCCACACCGTGGATTCCTCCAGGCACTTCACGCTGTACCGTCTGCAACTCGACCCCAAGGATTCGACCCGTTACCTGCTCGACGGCCAGTCCCTGCCAATGGACAAGCAAACCCTGACCGTCAACGTCAAACAGGCGGACGGGCAGGTCCAGGCGGTTTCCCGTGTGATCTACAGCTCGAAGTTCGGCCCGGTGGTGCAATGGCCAGGAAAGCTGGATTGGGACCGTCAGTACGCCTACAGCCTGCGCGATGCCAACCTGGATAACGACCGCGTGCTGCAACAGTGGTACGCAATGAACCGCGCTGACAACCTCAAGGATTTCCAGGACTCGGTGCACAAGATCCAGGGGATTCCTTGGGTCAACACGCTGGCGGCGGACGATCAGGGGCAGACGCTGTACATGAACCTGTCGGTGGTGCCCAACGTCAGTGCTGCCAAGCTCGCCCAGTGCAGCGATCCGCGGATCGGCCTGCAGATGATCATCCTCGACGGTTCCAACAGTGCCTGTGCCTGGGACATCGACCCGCTGGCCGCGCAGGCCGGCATCTATGCCTCGGACAAACTACCGCAGTTGCTGCGCAAGGATTTTGTCCAGCACTCCAACGATTCGGCGTGGCTGGCCAACCCGGCACAACCACTGACCGGCTACTCGCCATTGATCAGCCAGGACAATCAGCCACTGGGCTTGCGTTCGCGTTTTGCGCTGGATCGCTTGCATACGCTGGCCAAGGTCGCGCCGGCGGACTTGCAACACATGGTCATGGACGATCAGGTTTATCAGGCCGCTCTAGTGATGCCTGATCTGCTGCAGTTTTGCGCGAAAAATCTCGGTGCCGACGCAAAAGCGCTCACGCCACTGTGCGCCAGCCTCAAAACGTGGGATCGAACGGCAAACCTGAACAGTGGCCTTGGCTTTGTCCACTTCCAGAATGTCATGGAGGCCTTGGAGCCGGTCCCTGATGTCTGGCGCGTGGCGTTCGATCCGCTAGACCCGCAACACACCCCGCGTGGCCTGGCGGTCGATCGTCCGAACGTGGCGCAGGCGCTGCGGGCGGCGATGCTGGCCTCGGTCGAACAAGTCAGCGCTGCTGGTCTCAAACCAGACAGCCGCTGGGGCGATATCCAGGTGGTCAGCAGCGGTAGCCAGCAAACACCGATTCACGGCGGGCCGGGCATGCTGGGGATCTATAACGCGATCCAGAGCGTGCCAAGGTCCGACGGCAAGCATGAAGTGGTCAGCGGCACCAGCTACTTGCAGGTGGTGACCTTTGACGAGCAGGGGCCACAGGCCAAAGGGTTGTTGGCGTTTTCGTTATCGAGCGACCCGGCGTCGAAGTATTCCCGGGATCAGACCCAGGCGTTTTCGAACAAGCAATTGAGCGTGTTGCCGTTCACCGAGCAACAGATCACCGCCGATCCGCAGTATCAGCTACAGACCATCCGTCAACAGGATGAAAAGCCCGCCAAGGTGGCCGCGCAGTGATCTGAAGGGGTGCTGAAACGAACGAGGAAGGCCGCACCCGGCAAGGGTTGCGGCCTTTTCAGCTTTTTGGGGTCTTTTGCGGAATCGCGTTGACCACCAGATTGCCGTTGTCATTGCGCGTCAGGTACACCGGCAGCACGCGGGGCAGGGACTTCACCAGACCGTTGATCTCCTTGATGCTATAGATGCCGCCGATGTGGATCGAACCGGTGCTGTTGTCAGCGATCTTCAACGGCTTTTCCAGGTAAC
This sequence comes from Pseudomonas sp. Pseusp3, assembly GCF_047304225.1. Classification (NCBI taxonomy): domain Bacteria; kingdom Pseudomonadati; phylum Pseudomonadota; class Gammaproteobacteria; order Pseudomonadales; family Pseudomonadaceae; genus Pseudomonas; species Pseudomonas sp. Pseusp3. Next base: position 47,777 of record NZ_JBGLYV010000038.1, read on the forward strand.
GGTTGATCAATGGCAATGCATCGGCCAGCGCCAGATCGTCGAGCACCAGTTTGCCCTGGCGCCAGGCCAGCGAACTGTCGTTGTCATAGGTATCGCTGATGCGCGGAGTGAAATCGCCGCGGCGATAGCTTGCCTGCATCGCCGGACCCAGCCGCAGTCCGTCGCCGGACAGGTTATCGTTGCTGCTGACCAGCACCGAGCCTTCGATCAGGTTCACCTTCACCTGGTCTTCATACATCCAGACGTTGAACTTGGTCCCGGTCACGCGTATGCGGCCTTCAGCCGCCTTGACGATAAACGGGTGACGAGTGTCATGGCTGACGCTGAAGAACGCCTCGCCTTTTTTCAGCGTGACTTGCCGCTGATTCTTGTAGTTGCTGTAGGTCAGCTCGCTGCCCAGGTTCAACTCAACCTGACTGCCATCGTTCAAGGTGACCGTGCGGACATTGTCGGTCGATTCGAAATGCTGGTACGAGTTGGGCAGCCAGCCCAGGTGCCAGCCGCTGTACGCGGCCAGCGGTAACGCCAGGGCACACACGGCAGCCGCTATGCCCATGGTGCGCCAGGGCGTCTGCGGTTTGGCATGAACCATCGGCATGACGGGGGCGGGGCAAGGCAGGTCCCCGGCAACATCCCAGATATCCAGCATCGCCTCGTACTCGAAGGCGTGGAGCGGATGCGCATCCCGCCATTGCGCGAACGCCTGGCGCTCTTGCTCAGTGCAATCATTGGCGTGCAGGCGCATGCACCAATGCGCTGCGGCATCGGTGATGGCGTCGTATTCGGCTTCCGAGAGCGTGTGGTCGGTCATTGGCTCATCCTGATTTCGTGCATTCTAACCTTGGGGGAAGTCTGCGAGAACATCAGTCATGGCAATTACCCATCAAAGTGCGTTTATTTTTCGCCAGAGTGCTGCGTTCTTTTCGGATGGGAGAATTCGTGGACCTGCCCGGTGGACCAACGTTGAGGCGCGGCGCAATACGCCAATGGAAGGAGCGTCGAGACGAAAAATCGGCGCCGGGGCGCAGGCGGTAGATAGTTAACGCATGGGCGGCTGGCGTTCGTGCCAGCCTGCGCAATCGAAGGGTTGACAGCTCGCTCCCGGCGCGTTGTTAATCGGCGGTCTACGTACGCTGTTGCCCCCTCCAATAATTAGTCTGGAGCTTCAGATGTCTGCGCCACACGATCACGCGTCCACTGCGGTCTCGCAATACCTGTCCCTTGAAGCGTTGAGCGCTTTGCTGGAGAAGATTTTCTTGCGTCACGGCACCTCGGCCGATGTCGCCAGGGTGCTGGCGCAAAACTGCGCGGGCGCCGAGCGCGACGGCGCGCACAGCCACGGCGTGTTCCGGATGCCGGGTTATGTGTCCACGCTGCAAAGTGGCTGGGTCAACGGCCAGGCCGTTCCGATCGTCGAAGATGTGGCTTCAGGTTTCGTGCGGGTCGATGCCGCCAACGGTTTTGCGCAACCGGCCCTGGCGGCCGCACGCGAGCTGTTGGTTGAGAAAGCGCGGAGCGCCGGAATCGCGGTACTGGCGATTCGCAACTCACACCATTTCGCTGCGCTGTGGCCGGATGTCGAACCTTTTGCCTATGAAGGCCTGGTGGCCTTGAGTGTGGTCAACAGCATGACCTGCGTGGTGCCCCACGGTGCCGACCGGCCGCTGTTCGGCACCAACCCGATTGCCTTCGCCGCCCCGCGGGCCGACGGCGAACCGATTGTCTTCGACCTTGCCACCAGTGCCATTGCCCATGGTGATGTGCAAATTGCCGCGCGCGAGGGTAAACGCTTGCCGGCAGGGATGGGCGTGGACAGCCTCGGCCAGCCGACCACAGACCCGAAAGCAATTCTCGAGGGCGGCGCGTTGCTGCCGTTTGGCGGGCACAAGGGCTCGGCGTTGTCGATGATGGTCGAGCTGCTGGCGGCGGCACTGACCGGGGGGAATTTTTCCTTCGAATTCGACTGGAAGAACCACCCTGGCGCCAAGACGCCCTGGACTGGCCAATTGCTGATCGTGATCGATCCGGGCAAAGCGGCGGGGCAAAGCTTTGCCGAACGCAGCCAGGAACTGGTGCGTCAAATGCACGGGGTCGGCTTGAAGCGCTTGCCGGGTGACCGGCGTCATCATCAGCGCGCCAGGTCGCAGGTCAACGGCATCGAGCTGGATGCCAAGACGCTGGCGAACCTGCGGGAGCTGGCGGGCGTCTGACGCTGTCAGCCTTGTGGGAGCGGGCTTGCTCGCGAAGGCGTCGTGTCAGCCGATAGCTTGGTTGCTGACACACCGCCTTCGCGAGCAAGCCCGCTCCCACACAGGGTTCAGTTTTTGCCAGTATTTAGCGCCGCCCCAACAACAACCCCACCACCAGGCCGAACCCGGCAGAAATCGCCACGGTTTGCCATGGATGCCCGCCGATATAGGTTTCAGTGGCCTCGACCGCGGGCAGCGTCCGGTCGCGCACGCTGGTTACCGAATCCCTGGCCTGCCGGAGTTTCAGCGCGATTTGTCCGCGAATGGTGTCCGCTTCTTCCCCGACCAGTGAAGCGCTGCTTTTCAGCAGTTTTTCCGACTCTTCGATCAGCGATTGAAGTTCGCTGAACGCCAGATCCTTGATTTGGTCTTCGGCGGCTTGCGCGGTGGTTTTGCGGACCATTGAAGTACTCCTTGCAGGTAAGTGGACAGTGAACAATGGAGTCTGCGGTTGTCGGAAAAGTTGCAGCTATTTTGCCCAGTGAGGCCATCTTGCTGAAAAACCGGCGCAGGACATTTCGTCCTACAGTGTAAGATGTCGCCTATTTTACGCAGCAGGAAAATCCCATGAGCTTCAATCTGGCCGACAAACCCCTCGCCGAGCGCGCTGCGCTTGAAGACGAGAAATCCCGTCTGTTCGAACTCTGGCAAAACAATCTGGGCAAAGCCAAGGGTGAGGCCGCGCGGTTGTTCGGCGAACGGGCCAAGCGCAAAGGCAAGTGGGCGGAATGGGTGCGCGCCGAGCTGGACGGTATGTCGCCCCCGGAATTCGCCAACATGGTGCGCAGTGAAGTCAATCGCCTGATGGCCGCCAACAAGTAATATCGGCTGTCACGCGAAACTTGCGACAATCGCTTCACGCACTTTCAACACCACCGGATCGAGTTGGGTGCTGGTGCGCCAGCCCAGCTCGATCGGGTAACGTGGCAACGCCAAGGGGCAGGGCAGCAACGCCAGTCCGCTGAGCGTTGCGATGCTTTGCGCCGCATGAGCCGGAATGGTCGCAACGGCCTGGCTGCCCTTGAGCAAATGCGGCAGCGCGGCAAAGTGCGTGGTCGAGGCGCACACCCGCCGACTCAACCCCAGCGCGGCCAACCCCTCGTCGGTAATCCCGATAAAACCGCCGGACGACACCAGAATGTGTTCGCGGGCGACAAACTCTTCAAGACTGATGCTCTGCTGGCCCGCGCCCAGGCTCGACGGGTCCGCCAGGCACAGGTATCCGCCTTCCCCCAGTACCTGACGGCTGAGCAGCCGCTCGGCAACCCCGCCCGCGGTGATCGCCAGGTCGATGCTGCGCTCCATCAACGCCTGGGCGACGATCTGGCTGTGGGTCTGGCGGAAAATCAGCCGCAGCTTCGGCGCGGTACGGGCGATTTCTTCAATCATCCGCCGGCCGTAGGCAATTTCGAAATCATCCGACATTCCCACAGTGACCGAGCGACCGTCGTACTGCTGTGCGGCCGGATCGACCATCGCCAGGCTCTGCCGGCATTTGTTCAGGGCATCGCTGACCACCGGCTTGAGCTGATTGGCCTTGAGCGAGGGGGCCAGGCCTCGTCCGGTGCGCACGAACAGCTGATCGCCATACACCTCGCGCAACCGCCGCAGTGCTGCACTGACCGCCGATTGCGTCACGCCCAGGCGCAAGGCGGCACGACTGGCGCTGGACTCCTCGTGCAGCGCTTCGAAGACTTTGAGCAGGTTGAGGTCGATGTCTGTGATATTCATTTGGCTCATATCATTCAGCAGTGAGTCGGTCTTTATTGATGATTGCGTGACGCTGGATAATGAGCAACACCTGATGCGAATGGAGTTTCCGATATGCCCAAATCAATCGTTGCGGCCCTGCAAATCGGCGCATTGCCCGGCGGCAAGGCTGAAACCCTGGAACAGATCCTGTCCTATGAAAACGCGATCATCGAATCCGGCGCCGGGTTGGTGGTGATGCCGGAAGCGCTGCTGGGCGGTTATCCCAAAGGTGAGGGCTTTGGTACGCAATTGGGTTATCGCCTGCCGGAAGGTCGCGAAGCCTTTGCCCGCTATTTTGCCAATGCCATCGACGTGCCCGGCGCGGAAACCGAGGCGTTGGCGGCGCTGTCCGCCCGCACTGGGGCCAATCTGGTGATCGGCGTGATCGAGCGTGCGGGCAGCACGTTGTACTGCACCGCGCTGTACTTTGATCCGCAGGCCGGTCTGGTGGCCAAACACCGCAAACTGATGCCCACCGGCACCGAACGGCTGATCTGGGGCAAGGGCGATGGTTCGACGCTGCCGGTGATCGACAGCCAGGTCGGGCGTGTCGGTGCGGCGGTGTGCTGGGAAAACATGATGCCGTTGCTGCGCACGGCGATGTACGCCAAGGGCGTGGAGGTGTGGTGCGCGCCGACCGTGGACGAACGGGAGATGTGGCAGGTCAGCATGCGCCACATCGCCCATGAGGGGCGTTGTTTCGTGGTCAGTGCCTGTCAGGTCCAGGCCTCACCCAAGGCCCTGGGCGTGGACATCGCCAACTGGCCGGCGGATCGGCCATTGATCGCCGGTGGCAGTGTGATCGTAGGTCCCATGGGCGACATCCTCGCCGGACCGTTGCGTGACAGCGCCGGTCTGCTTACCGCGCAAATCGACACTGACGACCTGGTACGCGCCCGCTACGACTACGACGTGGTCGGCCACTACGCGCGGCCGGATGTTTTCGAACTGACCGTGGACGAGCGCGCCAAACCCGGAGTGCGCTTCATCGCTTGATACCCTGCGGGCTTTGGCCAAAGCAGTCAGACAACTTGATAACTTTGACCATTGCCCGACACCCCGCGCAGAGCGAGTATTTCCCTGTTGATTACGGTTCCCCCAACCTAATAAGAAACACAGAGGGATTCTGGCAATGCGCGATTACTTGTCTGCTACTTCTCAGTTCAATTATCAGCACACCGTCGACACCGCACTCGCAGGCGATCTGACCGCCCTCAACGCCTGTGTCGAATGTTGTGACCGGCATGCCTTGCCGGGCCGCATCGCGCTGTTCTGGGAAGGACGCGACGGCACCAGTGCGACCTATACCTTCACCGAACTGCAGGACAAGGCCGCGCGTTTCGCCAATTACCTACAGGCCTTGGGCGTGAAGAAAGGCGACAAGGTGGCCGGCCTGTTGCCACGCAATATCGAACTGCTGATCACCGTGTTCGCCACCTGGCGCATCGGTGCGGTGTATCAACCGCTGTTTACCGCGTTCGGCCCCAAAGCCATCGAGCACCGCCTGAGCTGCTCTGGCGCCAAAGTGGTGGTCACCGATGCGGTGAACCGGCCGAAACTGGCCGAAGTCGCCGATTGCCCGACCACGGTGACCGTCACAGGCCCCAAAGGGCAGGGCCTGGTTCGTGGCGATTGCAGTTTCTGGGCCGAACTGGCCAACTATTCCGCCGACTGTGAGCCTGTATTGCTGACCGGGGAAGATCCGTTCCTGCTGATGTTCACTTCGGGCACCACCGGTCCGTCGAAAGCCCTGTCGGTGCCGCTCAAGGCCATCGTTGCGTTCCAGAGCTACACCCGCGATGCGGTGGATCTGCGCCCGGAAGACGCCTTCTGGAACGTCGCAGATCCGGGTTGGGCCTACGGTATCTATTTCGGTGTCACGGGGCCGATGGCCATGGGGCATCCGATCACCTTTTACGATGGCCCGTTCACCCTGGAAAGCACCTGCCGGGTGATCAACAAGTACGGGATTACCAATCTCACCGGTTCGCCGACCGCCTACCGTTTGCTGATTGCCGGCGGCGACGAATTCGCCAGATCGATCAAGGGCAAGCTGCGCATCGTCAGCAGCGCCGGCGAGCCGCTGAACCCGGAAGTGATCCGCTGGTTCGCCGACAACCTCGACGTGGTGATCCACGACCATTACGGCCAGACCGAACTGGGCATGGTGCTGTGCAACCACCACGGCCTTGAACATCCGATTCACATGGGCGCGGCCGGTTTTGCCTCGCCAGGCCACCGCATCGTGGTCCTGGATGACGAATACAAGGAACTGGGCGTTGGCCAGCCGGGCATTCTGGCCATCGACCGCAGCCAATCGCCGATGTGCTGGTTCGCCGGCTACGAAGGCGGGCCGACCAAGGCCTTTGTCGGCAACTATTACCTGAGTGGCGACACCGTCGAGTGGAACCCGGACGGCAGCATCAGCTTCGTCGGTCGCAGCGATGACGTGATCACCACCTCCGGTTACCGGGTCGGTCCGTTCGACGTGGAAAGCGCGCTGATCGAACACCCGGCCGTGGTCGAGGCCGCAGTGATCGGCAAACCCGATCCGGAGCGCACCGAACTGGTCAAGGCCTTTGTCGTGCTCAGCCCGCAATACCGCGCAGAACCTGCGTTGGCCGAAGAGCTGCGGCAACACGTGCGCAAGCGTCTGGCGGCGCATTCCTACCCCCGCGAAATCGAATTTGTCAGCGAGTTGCCGAAAACCCCAAGCGGCAAATTGCAGCGCTTTATCTTGCGCAACCAGGAAATCGCCAAGGCTCAAGAGGCCGCGGCGAAGAACGTTCCAGCTTGAATCCAGGGAAACAATGATGCAGATCGAGAACAAGATATTTATCGTCACGGGTGGCGCTTCCGGCCTTGGTGCAGCCACTGCCGAGGTGCTGGTTGCCGCAGGCGCGAAAGTGATGCTGGTGGACATGAACGCCGAAGCCGTTGCCGCCCAGGCCCAGCGCCTTGGCGCGCACAGCGTGGTGGCGGACATCAGCAACGAAGCAGCGGCCGAAGCCGCCGTGCAGGCGACGGTCAAGGCCTTTGGCGGCCTCAATGGCCTGGTCAATTGCGCCGGCATCGTGCGTGGCGAGAAGATTCTTGGCAAGAATGGCCCGCACGCGCTGGCCAGCTTCAGCCAGGTGATCAACGTCAACCTGATCGGCAGCTTCAATATGCTGCGCCTTGCGGCAGCGGCGATTGCGGAAACCGAAGCGGACGCCGATGGCGAACGCGGCGTGATCATCAATACCGCGTCTGCCGCGGCTTACGACGGTCAGATCGGTCAGGCGGCCTACTCGGCGTCCAAAGGTGCGATTGTCAGCCTGACCTTGCCCGCTGCCCGCGAACTGGCGCGTTTCGGCATCCGTGTCATGACGATCGCTCCCGGCATCTTCGAAACGCCGATGATGGCCGGCATGACCCAGGAAGTCCGCGACTCCCTGGCGGCTGGCGTGCCATTTCCGCCGCGCCTGGGCAAACCGGGCGAGTATGCCGCGCTGGTCAGGCATATCATTGAAAACAGCATGCTCAATGGCGAGGTGATCCGTCTCGACGGTGCCTTGCGCATGGCCGCCAAATAAGGAGGATTTGTCATGACAATGTCCAACGATCCGATTGTAATCGTCAGCGCCGTCCGCACCCCGATGGGCGGTTTCCAGGGCGAACTGAAAAGCCTGACGGCGCCGCAACTCGGCGCTGCCGCCATCAAGGCCGCGGTTGAACGTGCCGGCGTCGCCAGTGATAGCGTCGACGAAGTGCTGTTCGGCTGCGTACTGCCGGCAGGCCTCGGCCAAGCCCCGGCGCGTCAGGCGGCGCTGGGTGCCGGGCTGGATAAATCGACCCGCTGCACCACCTTGAACAAGATGTGCGGTTCCGGCATGGAAGCGGCGATCCTGGCCCACGACATGCTGGTGGCCGGCAGTGCCGACGTGGTGGTCGCCGGTGGCATGGAAAGCATGTCCAACGCGCCTTACCTGCTGGACCGCGCCCGTGCCGGCTACCGCATGGGCCATGGCCGGGTGCAGGACTCGATGTTCCTGGACGGCCTCGAAGACGCCTACGACAAGGGCCGCCTGATGGGCACCTTCGCCGAAGACTGCGCCGAAACCAACAGCTTCAGCCGTGAAGCCCAGGACGCGTTCGCCATCGCCTCGACCACTCGCGCCCAGCAGGCGATCAAGGACGGCAGCTTCAGGGACGAAATCGTGCCGCTCACCGTGACGGTCGGCAAAGAGCAGGTTGTGATCAGCAATGACGAGCAGCCGCCCAAAGCCAAGCTGGACAAGATCGCTTCGTTGAAACCGGCGTTCCGTGAAGGCGGTACGGTGACGGCGGCCAACTCCAGTTCGATCTCCGACGGTGCCGCCGCACTGGTGCTGATGCGCCAGTCGCAGGCACAGAAGCAAGGCCTGAAACCGTTGGCGGTGATTCATGGCCACGCTGCGTTCGCCGATACCCCGGGCCTGTTCCCGGTGGCACCGATTGGCGCAATCAGGAAGTTGATGAAGAAAACCGGCTGGTCGCTCAATGACGTAGATCTGGTGGAAGTCAACGAAGCCTTCGCCGTGGTCGGCATGGCCGCGATGACTCATCTGGAAATTCCCCACGAGAAACTCAACGTGCACGGCGGTGCTTGCGCCCTCGGTCATCCGATCGGGGCGTCCGGTGCGCGGATTCTCGTGACCTTGCTCTCGGCCCTGCGCCAGAAGGGCCTGAAGCGTGGTGTCGCGGCGATTTGCATTGGTGGCGGTGAAGCGACGGCGATGGCCGTGGAATGCCTGTATTAAGACTTGCGCAGTCCCTGTAGGAGCGAGCTTGCTCGCGAAGGGCGTCAACGATGACGAGGTCTGCCTGGATGAATGCGGCGCTCTCAGGCCCTTCGCGAGCAAGCTCGCTCCTACAGGGGGCGATTACATTTTTAAGGATTCACCATGATCCCCAATGACGACCAACAACAGATCCGCGACATGGCCCGGGACTTTGCCCAGGAACGGCTGAAACCGTTCGCGGCCGAGTGGGACCGTGAGCATCGCTTTCCCAAGGAAGCCATTGGCGAAATGGCCGGGCTGGGCTTCTTCGGCATGCTGGTGCCGGAGCAGTGGGGCGGATGCGACACCGGTTACCTGGCCTACGCCATGGCGCTGGAAGAAATCGCCGCCGGCGATGGCGCCTGTTCGACCATCATGAGTGTGCACAACTCCGTGGGTTGTGTGCCGATCCTCAACTACGGCACGGATGAGCAGAAAGAGCGCTTCCTCAAGCCGCTGGCCAGCGGCGCGATGCTCGGCGCATTCGCCCTGACTGAACCCCAGGCCGGTTCCGACGCCAGCGGCCTGAAAACCCGCGCGCGCCTGGAGGGCGATCATTACGTGCTCAACGGTTGCAAGCAGTTCATCACCTCCGGGCGCAATGCCGGGGTGGTGATCGTGTTTGCAGTGACCGATCCGGGCGCCGGCAAACGCGGTATCAGCGCTTTTATCGTGCCGACCGATTCGCCGGGCTACACCGTTGCGCGGGTCGAAGACAAGCTCGGTCAGCATGCGTCCGACACTTGCCAGATCCTTTTCGAAGACGTGAAGGTGCCGGTGGCCAATCGCTTGGGCGAGGAGGGCGAAGGCTACAGGATTGCCCTGGCCAACCTTGAAGGCGGCCGCGTCGGGATCGCTTCGCAATCGGTGGGCATGGCCCGCGCCGCGTTCGAAGCGGCTCGCGACTACGCCCGTGAGCGCGAGAGTTTCGGCAAGCCCATCATCGAGCACCAGGCCGTGGCGTTCCGCCTGGCGGACATGGCGACCCAGATCGCCGTGGCGCGGCAAATGGTGCACTACGCCGCCGCCCTGCGTGACAGCGGCAAGCCGGCGCTGGTCGAAGCGTCGATGGCCAAGTTGTTCGCCTCGGAAATGGCCGAGAAGGTATGCTCCTCGGCGCTGCAAACCCTTGGCGGTTACGGTTACCTCAACGACTTCCCGGTGGAGCGGATCTACCGCGACGTGCGGGTCTGCCAGATCTACGAAGGCACCAGCGATATTCAACGCATGGTCATTTCGCGCAATTTATAAGAAGGAGTCCCTTGTGAACTACGAAACGATTTTGTTGGAAACCCATGGCCGCGTTGGCCTGATCACCCTCAACCGTCCGCAAGCGTTGAACGCGTTGAATGCGCAGATCGTCAGCGAACTGAACCAGGCCCTCGACGGCTTTGAGGCTGACTCGAACATCGGCTGCATCGTCCTGACCGGTTCGAAAAAAGCCTTTGCCGCCGGTGCCGACATCAAGGAAATGGCTGAGCTGACCTATCCGCAGATCTACATCGACGACCTGTTCAGCGACAGCGACCGTGTGGCCAACCGCCGCAAGCCGATCATCGCGGCGGTCAACGGTTTCGCCCTGGGCGGCGGCTGTGAGCTGGCGTTGATGTGCGACTTCATCCTGGCGGGCGACAATGCCCGATTTGGTCAGCCGGAAATCAACCTCGGCGTGTTGCCGGGCATGGGCGGCACCCAGCGCCTGACTCGCGCCGTGGGCAAGGCCAAGGCCATGGAAATGTGCCTGAGCGGGCGTTTGATCGATGCCGTGGAAGCCGAGCGTTGCGGCATCGTGGCGCGTATCGTGCCGAGCGATGAGCTGTTGGATGAAGCGCTGAAAGTCGCCGCGTTGATCGCCAAGAAGTCGTTGCCGATTGCGATGATGGTCAAGGAAAGCGTCAACCGTGCCTTTGAAGTGAGCCTGGCCGAAGGCGTGCGCTTTGAGCGCCGGGTGTTCCATGCGGCATTTGCGACGCAGGATCAGAAGGAAGGGATGGCGGCGTTCATTGCCAAGCGTGAGGCGGAGTTCCAAGGCAAGTGATGCGGCGCTTTCGCTGACGCCATCGCGAGCGAGCTCGCTCCTACATTGAATCTCTGTAGGAGCGAGCCTGCTCGCGAAAAAACCAAGGGCACCGAGTAGATTCAGGTGCCCCGCGTCATCGTTGACTGCCATCGCGAGCGAGCTCGCTCCTACATTGAATCCCTGTAGGAGCGAGCCTGCTCGCGAAAAACCCAAGGGCACCGG
>NZ_JBGLYV010000039.1:0-57172 GCF_047304225.1 Pseudomonas sp. Pseusp3
GGCTTGCTCGCGAATAAGGTTTAACATTCAACAATAATGTTGACTGATACACCGTTTTCGCGAGCAAGCCCGCTCCCACATTTGATTTGTGTCGCAAGCAAATATTGCTTACTGCTCCAGCTTCCGCGGCGTTTCCTGCCCCATGCAACGCACGGCTTTTTTCTTGCTGTCGACCAGCACACCGGTCAGGCCTTTTTGTTCCATGTCGAACAGCACCAGCACGCCATCGATGCACTGTGCCACCTGGGCCGCCGGTTCCAGGGAGACCTTGTAGTCTTCGCCCGGAATGGTCTTGAGCATGGTGAACTCGTTGAGCAGCAACGCATCCTCAGGCTTGGCGAAGTGCAGGTAGCCGTACCACCACAGGGCACCGACCGTGCCGAGGATGCTGCAGATACCGGTGATGATCAGCGGGATGGCGTTACGTTCTTCACTCATTGCGGACTCTCTGGTGGTTCATCTTCAGAATTCGGGGGTGCCGGGTAATTGGGGATTTCACCCAGGCGGCGCAGGCCGTTGAAATGCTGCGGGTCATCGAGATAGCGCAGCATGACTTTACGCCAGACCGGATTGGCGAACGTCTGCACGTGACCGCCACGGGTCAGCTGCAGCACTCGCGGCGGCGGCGCAGCTTGATACAGTCGGATGCCGTTGGAAAGAGGCACGATCGGATCGTCGATGCTGTGGTAGAGCAGTTTCGGCACATCCTTGAGTTGCGCCATGGAGTTGATCGCGCTGTCGCCGTCCGGCACCAGCCATGACAACGGCACCTGAAACGGCCAGGTCAACCATGAGTTGCTCAGGGCAAACCGGCCCACGCTGCGGTAACTGGCGGGTGCGCCATCGAGGACGATGGCCTTGAGTTGCTTCTGGCGTTGCGGGTGCCGGACCAGGTAATGCACGGCCATCGAGCCACCGAGACTCTGGCCGAGCAGGATCAGCGGCTTGCCTTGAACCTCGGGTGCCTTGTCCAGCCAGGCGAACGCTGCATCGATGTCCTGATAGATTGCCGGCAGGCTCGGCTTGCCTTCGGACAAGCCATAACCGCGATAGTCCACGAGCAACACCTGGTAACCATTTTTCGGCAACCAAAAGCTCCCGCCGAGGTGCATGGGCAGGTTTCCGCCGTTGCCGTGCAGGTGCAGCACCGTGCCCTTGACCTCGACCCCTTGCTTCACCGGCAGCCACCACGCATTCAGCTTGAGGCCATCGGCGGTGTTCAAGGTGACGGTGCGGTATTCGAGCCCGGCCTTTTCCGGGGTGAACAACTGCCCGGGCTCGGGGTAGAACAACAGTGAGCTACAGCCATTCAATGCCAGGAGAAGGCAGACGATGCCGAGGATTCTCATCCGTTGAAACCTCGCTTTGACGATTGAAATACATGCCCCTGTGGGAGCGGGCTTGCTCGCGAAAGCGGTTTGACATTCAACATTTCAGTTGGCTGAAACACTGCCTTCGCGAGCAAGCCCGCTCCCACATTTGGATCTCACCTGCCTTAAAGGATATTGGAGTAATCCGCCTCGATGCGGTCCAGGCTCAGGTGGTTGAGGAAGTTGGAGAAACACATCCACGCCGACAACGCGTTCATGTCACGGAACTGTTCCGGCAAATACTTCGGTGGTACCACCAGGCCTTCATCCACCAACTGGCGCAAGGTGCGCATGTCTTCCAGGGTGGTCTTGCCGCAGAACAGCAGCGGTATCTGCTCCAGCTTGCCTTTACGCACCGCCAGTTGAATGTAGTTGTAAATCATGATGAAGCCCTTGAGGTAGGACAAGTCTTTGGTAAATGGCAGACCTGTCGGCACCGAGCCGCGGAACACGCGGCTGGCGTTGCTGTAGCTCTCGGGCATCTCGAAGCCTTGTTCGCGGAAGAACTCGAACACCTGCAGGAAATCCGCGCCCTCCTCCACCATGTGAATGGCCCGCGTGCGGTTGGTCAGCTTGCGCAGGCGGCTCGGGTAGGAAGCAAAGGTGATGATTTCCATCAGGATCGCCAGGCCTTCCTGGGTCACCGTCGACGAGGGTGGCCCCTTGGACAGAAAGGTGCAGATCGGCTGATTCAGACCATTGAGCGTCGTGCCTACATGCACCAGCCCTTCGTGGACTTCCAGGGCCCGCACGTCACGCTCGTTGAACATCGCGTCGGTGCGGATCTTGATGTAGTCGGCACCGGCCGCCGCATCGGCGACAATCCCGTCGGACTCGAACACCCGAATGGTTTCCTCGGCTTCGCCAAACACCTTGTTCAAGCGATGCTGCAACATGTCGACCGCATCCTTGGCAGTCAGCGTTTTCGGTTCATCTTTCAGATCGCCACGGCCGTCGATGTTGTTCAGGTATTCAGACAGCATCATGCCGAGGTCCGACAGGGTCGGGTCGCCAGCATGGAATGCGTCGGACGCGGCGCCGTACAGCTCCTGGGAAATCAGGCCGAAATCCTCGGTGCCACGTGCTTCGAGCATGCGCACCACCATGCGGTATTCCTTGCACATGCGTCGCATGATCTGCCCGACCGGGTTGAACTGGCCAAGCTGGCGGGTGATGTCGCGCTCGATGTTCTGGAACTCCAGCTTCACTTTGCTGGAATCGAACGCCAATGGCCGGTTGAGGTAGTAGTCGCGGTCCACTGCCGGCATTTCCTTGCCCTTGGCCTTGAGGAAACCCTTGCGAATGTTGTCGTCCCATTTGACCGCATCGAGAACACGGATCGGTGTCTGCGCCAGCACGATGCGATCGGACAAAATGCGTATCGACTGTTGGTAATCGTCCACCCGAAACTCCTGTAGAAACCTGTTGTTGCCGGTTATTTGGCTTTGGCCTGACGCTGGTAGCGCACCGCTTCGACGAACACATCGGAATTGGCCGGGTCGTCGAGGTAGGCGGCGACTTGATCCATGTTGCTGTCGACCAATACGCCATCGCCGTCGCTGGTCTGGAAGCTCTCACCGCTCAGGGCTTTTTGCTGCATGGCCTGGTTGATCTGGTCGAGGTCGAGGTTGTAGACCACCAGCTCATGCTTGTCGGTCAGCTCAAAACCGCCAATGGTGAAATGCCCGCCGAACTGTGCCGGTACCTTCGCCGACAGATACCAGCGGTTGCCATGGCGCGACACCGTGAAGGAATAAGCCTCCCGCTCCCCGGGCCTGGCCCGGTAATAGCTGACGGCCTGATAGCGGTTGTCGCCGACGCGGGTCAGTTCGAGGTTGAGCGGCTCGCCCCAGCCATTGGTGCTGGTCCATTTGCCGAGCAATCCCTTGGGCGCGGGTTCGCTTGTGGGCAGCGGCTCCTTGAAGGTTACCAGACAGCCACTGAGCAGCAGGAACGACAAGGCGATCACAACGACACGCCAGGCTTTCATTCAACACTCCCTTGATCACACGGCTTCACCCTGTGGGAGCGGGCTTGCTCGCGAAGGCGGTTCAATATTCAGCATTTAAGTCGACTGATACACCGCTTTCGCGAGCAAGCCCGCTCCCACAGGGGAAAGCACCAGCCGGGACTACTCCGACGCCAGCACCAGGTGCATGTAGCGCGTCAGGATGCCGAGCATTTCCTCCTCGGCGGCAGGCTCGCCTGCATTGAGCAGCCCCTGATACTCCATCCGGCCGATAATCGCCGTCAACACCTTGGCATCCTGATGCGGTTCGCGCGAGCCCAGCACCTGGAAAAGCTGGCAGGAGCCCTGCAACAGGATTTGCTGATGCGAGCGCACCAGTTCGGCCAGGCGCGGGTTCAGCAACGCTTCCTGGCGGAACGCCTGCTCGGCCATCAAATGTTCACGGCGATTGACCAGTTGCCGGTGAACGTAATCGGTCATCAGCCGTGCAATGTCGTCCGCCAGTTTCGAGCGCGCCTGCGGGCTGCCATCGCCACTGGCGATCATGTCGCGCAACAGCCCCTCGTTGTTCACCCACAGCTTGCCCATGTACGCCGCACTGCGCTCCACGTATTGGGCGAAGGTATCGGTGAGCAAGTCATCGATATCCTTGAAATAGTAGGTGGTCGCGGACAACGGCACTTGCGCCTCGGCGGCCACCGCACGGTGCCGGACGGCACGCACGCCATCGCGCACGACAATGCGCATCGCGGCGTCGAGAATGTCCTGTCGCCGCTGTTCACTGCCCTGTCGGCTGGCCTTGCGACCCTGGTACTGAACGCTTTCAGCGACCGCAGTGGCGATACCCGCTGCACCTTCTTGAGCCATTGCACGAATCACGACAGGTATTTCCTCTCAGATGAAAGTAACAAGTTGATACGTTTGTACCAGACAGGCAATAAAAAACCGCCTGAAAAGGCGGTTTTTTAATTGAAACACTTACGCTTGCGGCCGCATGTGCGGGAACAGGATCACGTCGCGGATCGACGGGGAGTTGGTCAGCAGCATCACCAGGCGGTCGATACCGATGCCTTCACCCGCCGTTGGCGGCATGCCGTACTCCAGCGCACGAACGAAGTCGGCGTCGTAGTGCATGGCTTCGTCATCGCCGGCGTCCTTGTCGGCCACCTGGGCCATGAAGCGCTCGGCCTGGTCTTCCGCGTCGTTCAACTCGGAATAGGCGTTGGCGATTTCACGACCGCCGATGAACAGCTCGAAACGGTCGGTGACGTTCGGGTTCTCGTCGTTACGACGGGCCAGCGGCGACACTTCGAACGGGTACTGGGTAATGAAGTGCGGCTGTTCCAGCTTGTGCTCGACCAGCTCTTCGAAAATCATCACCTGCAGCTTGCCCAGGCCTTCGAAGCCCAGCACCTTGGCGCCGGCCTTCTTCGCGATAGCCCGCGCCTTGTCGATGTCGTTCAGGTCGTCAGCGGTCAGCTCGGGGTTGTACTTGAGGATCGAGTCGAACACCGACAGACGCACGAACGGCTCACCGAAGTGGAACACCTTGTCGCCATACGGCACGTCGGTGCTGCCCAGAACCAGCTGAGCCAGTTCGCGGAACAGTTCTTCGGTCAGGTCCATGTTGTCTTCGTAGTCGGCGTAAGCCTGGTAGAACTCCAACATGGTGAATTCAGGGTTGTGACGAGTCGATACACCTTCGTTACGGAAGTTGCGGTTGATCTCGAACACTTTCTCAAACCCGCCGACAACAAGGCGCTTGAGGTACAGCTCCGGCGCAATGCGCAAGAACATGCCCATGTCCAGCGCATTGTGGTGGGTTTCAAACGGCTTGGCTGCCGCGCCGCCAGGAATGGTCTGCAGCATCGGCGTTTCCACTTCCAGGAAGTCACGCTTCATCAGGAAGCTGCGGATGTGGGCGATGACTTGCGAACGCACGCGGAAAGTCTGGCGCACGTCTTCGTTGACGATCAGGTCAACGTAGCGCTGACGATAGCGCTGTTCGGTGTCGGTCAGGCCGTGGTGCTTGTCCGGCAGCGGGCGCAGGGATTTGGTCAGCAGGCGCACGCTGGTCATTTCAACGTACAGGTCGCCTTTGCCGGAACGGGCCAGGGTGCCCTCGGCGGCGATGATGTCGCCCATGTCCCAGGTTTTCACCGCGGCCAGGGTTTCTTCGGACAGGGTCTTGCGGTTGACGTAGACCTGGATTCGCCCGGTCATGTCCTGGATCACCATGAACGAGCCACGGTTGAGCATGATACGACCGGCAACCTTGACCGGGATCGCAGCCTCTGCCAGCTCTTCCTTGGTCTTGTCCGCGTACTGTTTCTGCAGTTGCTCGCAGTAGTTTTCGCGGCGGAAGTCGTTCGGGAAGGCATTGCCCTTGGCGCGCTCGGCAGCAAGCTTTTCCTTGCGCAGGGCGATCAGGGAGTTTTCTTCCTGTTGCAGGGCTTGCGGATCGAGTTCTAGGTCGCTCATGTCTTTAGATATTCCATCTGGTTCGTTGTCCCCGGCCTGCGGCCGGGGATCGCCAGCAAGCTGGCTCCTACAAGGGATCGGGGGGTGTCAGCCGATCCCGTATTGCATTGCTTACAGCCCGGACTTCAGGCTCGCTTCCAGGTATTCGTCGATATCACCGTCGAGTACCTTGTCGCAGTCACTGCGCTCGATGTTAGTGCGCAGATCCTTGATGCGCGAGGCATCGAGTACATAAGAACGGATCTGATGACCCCAGCCGATATCGGACTTGGTGTCTTCCAGCGCCTGGGACGCCGCGTTGCGCTTCTGCATTTCCTGCTCGTACAACTTGGCCCGCAGCATTTTCATGGCGGTGTCCTTGTTGGCGTGCTGGGAACGTTCGTTCTGGCAGCTGACCACGGTGTTGGTCGGTACGTGGGTGATACGTACGGCCGAGTCGGTGGTGTTTACGTGCTGACCACCGGCACCGGAGGAGCGATAGGTGTCGATCCGCAAGTCTGCCGGGTTGATTTCGATTTCCACCTTGTCATCGATCTCTGGCGAGACGAACACCGCGGAGAACGAGGTGTGGCGACGGTTGCCGGAGTCGAACGGGCTCTTGCGCACCAGACGGTGTACGCCGATCTCGGTCCGCAACCAGCCAAACGCGTATTCGCCCTTGATGTGCACGGTCGCGCCCTTGATCCCGGCGACTTCACCGGCGGACAGTTCCATGATGGTCGCGTCGAAACCGCGTTTGTCGGCCCAGCGCAGGTACATGCGCAGCAGGATGTTGGCCCAGTCCTGGGCTTCGGTGCCGCCGGAACCGGCCTGGATGTCCAGATAGGCGTTGTTCGGGTCCATTTCGTGGCTGAACATGCGGCGGAATTCCAGCTTGGCCAGACTTTCCTCGAGACGGGCCAGCTCGGCGACGACATCGCCCACTGCGCCTTCGTCGTTTTCTTCGACGGCCATGTCCAGCAGGTCGCGGCAATCGGCCAGACCGGTGTTCAGCTCGTCCAGGGTATCGACGATCTGTGCCAGCGCAGAGCGCTCGCGGCCCAACTCCTGGGCATATTCAGGTTTGTTCCAGACGCTCGGATCTTCAAGCTCGCGATTGACTTCGGTCAGACGCTCGTGCTTTTGATCGTAGTCAAAGATACCCCCGAATAGTTTCGGAGCGCTCGGACAGGTCCTTGATGGTGTTCAGGATCGGGTTGATTTCCATGACGGGCAGCACTCGTAGGCGAACTTTTGAAAGCCGACGAGTATAACGGCAAACGGCCGCCAACGGCAGTCCGCCTGGCCGAAAAGCCAAGCCCTTGTAGGAGCGAGCTCGCTCGCGAAAAACGCTCAGGCACCGCGTTTATTCAGATAGCCATCGTCATCGTTAACGACCATCGCGAGCGAGCTCGCTCCTACAAAGGAAGGTTGTTCAGCCGATACCTACCTGGTTGCGCCCATTGTTCTTCGCCAGATACAGCCCCTTGTCCGCCGCCAGGATCAGGTCACGGCAATTGCTGCCGGTTTTCGGGGTGATGGTCGCCAGACCGATGCTGATGGTCAGGCTCGACCCTTCGCTCGGAGAGCTGTGGGGGATCTTCAAGGCCTCCACGGTCATGCGTAGTTTTTCCGCCACCAGGCGCGCACCGCCCTGGGAGGTATTGGGCAGCACCAGGGCGAATTCTTCACCACCATAGCGGGCCGGCAGGTCGGACGGCCGGGCACTGGCGTCGCGGATCGCCGTGGCGACCTTGCGCAAGGCCTCGTCGCCTTCCAGGTGGCCGAAAGTGTCGTTGTAGGTCTTGAAGTAATCCACATCGATCATCAGCAACGACAACTGGCTCTGCTCACGCAGCGAACGGCGCCATTCCAGCTCCATGTATTCATCGAAGTGCCGACGGTTCGACAACCCGGTCAGGCCATCGGAGTTCATCAGGCGTTGCAGCACCAGGTTGGTGTCGAGCAACTGCTGCTGACTGACCCGCAACGCCCGGTACGCCGCGTCCCGCTGCAGCAAGGTCATGTAGGACCGCGAGTGATAGCGGATGCGCGCGACCAGTTCGATGGTATCCGGTAGCTTGACCAGATAATCATTGGCCCCGGCCGCGAAAGCCGCGCTCTTGATCAGCGGGTCTTCCTTGGTCGACAGGACGATGATCGGAATGTCCTTGGTCGCCGGGTGATTGCGGTATTCGCGCACCAGGCTCAGACCGTCAAGGCCGGGCATGACCAGATCCTGCAGGATCACTGTCGGTTTGATGCGGACTGCATGGGCGATGGCCTGGTGTGGATCGGCGCAAAAGTGGAAGTCGATGTTTTCCTCGTTCGACAACCCGCGCCGTACTGCCTCGCCGATCATCGCCTGATCGTCCACCAACAACACCATGGCAGCATTTTCGTCAGTCTTGAAGTCGTCGAGCTGTAATTCATTCATGTGCGTTCACCTGAGAACTGCCTGTGCCAGGATTGCTGCTAATGATAGTCATTTTGGAAAGATCTCCAGCAATCGTGGCGCTATCTTTTCCAGCGGGCGAATCTCTACGGCAGCATCGATAGCCGCGGCCGCCTTAGGCATGCCGTATACCGCGCTGCTGCTTTGGTCTTGTGCGATGGTCAGGTAGCCCTGTTGGCGCATGAGTTTAAGCCCCTGGGCGCCATCACGCCCCATACCGGTGAGCAAAACCCCCACGGCGTCACCGTTCCAGTGACTGGCCACGCTCTCGAAGAACACATCGATGGAGGGCCGGTAGATTTCGTTGACCGGCTCGGCGGTGTAGGCCAGCGTGCCGTTTTTCAGCAAGCGAATATGGTGATTGGTGCCGGCCAGCAATACCGTGCCGCTTTGCGGCGGCTCGCCTTCCTCGGCCAGGCGCACGTCGAGGCCGCTGGCGCTGCCGAGCCACTCGGCCATACCAGCGGCAAACACCTGGTCAACGTGTTGCACCAGCACGATGGCCGCAGAGAAATCACGCGGCAGTCCCTTGAGCAAGACTTCCAGCGCTGCCGGTCCGCCCGCGGAGGAGCCGATGGCAATCAGGCGCTTGCGCGAGGCCGAACCGCGTGGCGGGCCAGGCATTGATCGCGGCTGATTACTTTTGTCACCGATCAGCCAGCCGATGTTCGCGATCTTGCGCAGCAACGGTTCTGCCGCCTCCCGGGCATTGCCGGCACCGAGGGCCGGGGTGTCGACCACATCCAGCGCGCCGTGGCCCATGGCTTCAAACACCCGGTGCACGTTCTGTTGCCGATCCACAGTGACAATGACGATGGCGCAGGGCGTTTCGGCCATGATCCGCCGGGTGGCTTCCACCCCGTCCATCACCGGCATGATCAGGTCCATGAGGATCAGGTCCGGCGTCTGTTCGGCACACTTTTGCACCGCCTCCTTGCCATTGCCCGCGACCCAGACCACTTCGTGCGCCGGCTCGAATGCCAGGGCGCGGCGCAGGGCCTCCACCGCCATGGCCATGTCGTTGACGATTGCGATCCTCATGCACGCGCTCCTCCGATGAGCTCGACCACTGCATCGAGCAAGGCGTCGTCATGAAAACTGGCCTTGGCTAGATAATAGTCGGCCCCGGCATCCAGTCCACGGCGCCGGTCCTCTTCACGATCCTTGTAGGACACCACCATCACCGGCAGCGACTGCAGGCGATTGTCCCGACGCAGCAGCGTGACCAGTTCGATGCCGTCCATGCGCGGCATGTCTATGTCGGTGATCAGCAGATCGAAATCCTCCGAACGCAACGCGTTCCAGCCATCCATGCCGTCCACCGCAACCGCCACGTCGTATCCGCGATTGAGCAACAGCTTGCGCTGCAACTCTCGCACGGTCAGGGAATCATCCACCACCAGAATTCGTTTGCGGGCCGCCTCGACCACCTGATTGCCGTGACGGGCAATGCGCTCCAGACGCCCGGTATTGAGCAGTTTTTCCACCGAACGCAACATGTCTTCGACATCGACGATCAGCACCACCGAACCGTCGTCGAGCAAGGCCCCGGCGGAAATGTCCTGCACCTTGCCCAGACGCTCGTCCAGCGGTAGCACCACCAACGTCCGCTCACCGATAAACCGTTCCACCGCCACGCCGT
The DNA here is from genome assembly GCF_047304225.1 of Pseudomonas sp. Pseusp3. NCBI lineage: Bacteria > Pseudomonadati > Pseudomonadota > Gammaproteobacteria > Pseudomonadales > Pseudomonadaceae > Pseudomonas > Pseudomonas sp. Pseusp3. Next base: position 9,897 of record NZ_JBGLYV010000039.1, read on the forward strand.
AGATCGCATCGCGCTCGCGAATCACCACGACTTTCAGGGTTTGCCCGCTGTTCTGGCTGGCCGGGCGTTGCAGCAATTGGCTGGCCGCCACCAGGCCGACATGCCGGCCTTCGTGCCAGAAGTGTTGACGACCTTCGACCTGCACGATATCCGCCGGCTCCAGATCGCACATGCGCTCGATGTGCGCCAGCGGGAAGGCATAGGCTTCGTCGCCGACTTCCACGACCAGGCTGCGCACCACCGACAGGGTCAGTGGCACTTCAAGGTGGAAACGACTGCCCTCGCCCGCCTTTTGCTCCAGCACCACCGCGCCGCGCAACTGCCGCACCATATGCTGCACCGCATCCAGGCCGACGCCGCGACCGGACACCTCGGTGACCGTGTCGCGCAGACTGAAACCGGGCAGGAACAGGAACGTCAGCAACTCCTCTTCGCTCAACTGCGCGGCGGTTTGCGCGGGCGATAAATTTCGCTCAACGATGCTGCGACGAACCTTCTCCAGGTCCACGCCGTTGCCGTCATCGCTCAATTCCAGCACCAGCAGACCGGCCTGATGCGAAGCTCGCAGGCGAATCAGACCTTCAGCCGGCTTACCTGCCAGCAGGCGTTGCTCCGGGGTTTCGATGCCATGGTCTACCGCATTGCGCAACAGGTGAGTCAGTGGCGCTTCAAGCTTTTCCAGTACGTCGCGATCAACCTGAGTCTTCTCGCCTTCAATCACCAACTGCACCTGTTTGCCCAGGTCGCGCCCCAGATCGCGGACCATCCGCACCTGTCCGGTCAGCACGTCGGCAAACGGCCGCATGCGACAGGCCAGCGCCGTGTCGTACAACACCTGCGCCCGCTGGCTGGCATGCCAGGCGAACTCATCGAGTTCGGCGTTCTTTTCCATGAGCAACTGCTGGGATTGCGCGAGCAAACGACGCGCGTCCTCAAGGGTTTCCTGCACTTCCAGGCTCAAGGCGTGATCCTTGAGGTGAACATTGAGACTCTCCAACGCTCGCAGGCTGTTGCTCTGCATGCGCTTGAGTCGCTGCATGGTCGCCAGGTGCGGTTTGAGCCGCTGGGTTTCCACCAGGGATTTGCTCGACAGATCGAGCAGGCTGTTCAGGCGCTCGGCGGTGACACGCAACACTCGCTCGCCATTTTCGGTGGTGCGTGCGCTGCGCGAGGCTGGTGGCGGTTCGGCGGCAGGCGCCACCGGCTCAACCTCGGGCACAGATACTTCGAGCTGAAGTTCGGACATCACCGGCGCAGCAGGCGCACCCGGCGCACCCGCAGAGTTCGGCAACAGCGTCATCAACGCCACATAGGCCTCGATGTCCGCAACCTCCGGGTTGCTGCCCGGCGTGGCGATGCGCATCAGCAAATCGGTGCCATGCAGCAACGCATCGATGTGCTCGGGGCGCAGCGACAGGCGCCCTTCCTGGGCACTGACCAGGCAATCTTCCATCACGTGGGCAACGCTGACCCCGGCATCGACGCCGACGATCCGCGCCGCGCCCTTGAGCGAGTGCGCGGCACGCATGCACGACTCAAGCTGATCGGCCTGGGTCGGGTCACGCTCAAGCGCCAGCAGGCCGGCACTCAAGACCTGGGTCTGGGCTTCGGCCTCCAGGCTGAACAGCTCCAGCAAAGAGGTGTCGCGCATTTGCTCGGGGGTCATGTGAGGCTCCGGGTCACGGCGGACAGCAGCTGTTCTTCATCCAGCCAGCGCAGGCTGCGACCTTTGAATGGCAGCACGCCACGGGTGTATTTGGCGCTGGCCTGAGCACCCGAGCGCGATGCGGTATCGAGGATGCGCTCGTCGATGGCGTGAATCCCGTCGACTTCGTCTACCGGCACCACCACCGGCCCACCATGGGCCGCGATGATCAGCATGCGCGGCATGACCCGCGTACCGGGTGCCACGTTGCTGGTGCCGTCGAGGCCAAGCAGCTCCACCAGTGACAGACAGGCGACCAGCGCGCCGCGCACATTCGCCACGCCGAGCAAGGCGCGGGAACGCTGGTGCGGCAAGGAGTGAATCGCTTGCAGCGGCGCCACCTCGACCAGACTACGCGTAGCCAGGCCCAGCCACTCTTCCCCCAGACGGAACATCAACAGCGAACGGGTTTTTACCTCGTTCTCGACCGCGACGGACACTGGCCCGCGATCTTCCTGCTGCAATGCATAGCGATCGAGCAAGCGTGTGGCGGCCGCCGAATACACCGCACAATTGCGGCAATGAACATGTTCGGCCAGCAACGGGCAGGACTTGTCGCCGTGGATACCGATACGGTTCCAGCAGTCGTCGATGGCCTGGGCATCCCGGGTGACGCTAAAGGTGTCGGAGGCGATCATCGTTTACGCTCACTGTCGGCGGCGCGCGCGCTGCGCACGGCTCGCGCCTGCAATCGTCTGGCCCCCGCCGCGTCGCCCTGGGCCTGCAGCAACGCGGCCAGGTGCATCAACGCGTCGGGATATTGCGGTTCGAGGTACAACGCCTTGCGATAAAAGCCCTGGGCTTCCAGGACGTTCCCGGCGACATCGCTGAGCAGCCCCAGCCAATAGAACACCTGGGCTACCGGTTCATGACTGCGCAAATAGCTTTCACACGCAGCCCTCGCCTCGGCGCTTTTGCCTTCGTTGGCCAGCGCGGCGATGTTCGCCAGCAGCACGGCCGTATCGGTACCAGACGCTTTCGGCGCAGCAGCCAGCGGCACGACACTGGCGAATGGACGACTGCGCACTGGCGCAGGCGGTGGAGTACGCAGCGGTTGCGGCACGGGCAATGGTGCCGGAACGTATGCCGGAAAGGGTTCAGGGTCCGAAGTCCCCTGTCGACTGAACGCAAAGGACTGCGCGATACCGATCGAGCGCATCCCCAGACGCCCCAGCAGACCGCCCTCGGCCGGGCCGATAAACAGCACGCCGTCAACGTGGGTCAGGCTCTTGAGCACTTCGAAGACTTGCTTCTGGGTCGCCTGGTCGAAATAGATCAGCAGGTTGCGACAAAACACGAAGTCGAATGGCGGCTCACCGGCCAGCAACGCCGGATCCAGCAGATTGCCGACCTGCAAGCGCACCTGCTCCTGCACACGCGGGTTCAGACGATAGCCATCGCCCTCGGCCATGAAGTGGCGGTCACGAAACGCAATGTCGTCACCGCGAAAGGAATTCTTGCCGTACAAGGCTCGTCTGGCTTTTTCCACCGACAACGGGCTGACGTCCATGCCGTCGACCTTGAACTGGTGTGGCTGGAGCCCGGCATCGAGCAACGCCATGGCGATCGAGTACGGTTCTTCGCCTGTGGAGCACGGCAAACTGAGAATCCGCAGTGCGCGCAGGTTGTTGATCTCGACCAGGCGCTTGCTCGCCAGTTTCGCCAACGTGGCGAATGATTCCGGATACCGGAAGAACCAGGTTTCCGGAACGATCACCGCTTCGATCAATGCCTGCTGCTCGTCCCGCGAGCCCTGCAAGGTTCGCCAATACTCATCGGCCGAGGGTGCTTGCGAAGCGATGCTGCGCTGGCGCACCGCTCGCTCGATGATCGCCGGCCCCACCGAGGTCACGTCGAGCCCGATACGTTCCTTGAGGAAGTCGAAAAAACGCTGATCGCTGTTCATGGCCGTTCCTCCAGCAGCGCCGGATCCATTGGCGGCGAGGGAAACAACAATGCGCGCACTTGATCCTCCAGCAGATCGCTGACCCGTACCCATTGCAGCAAGCCCTGCTCGTCCTTGCGGACCGGCCCGAGGTAAGGCGTCTGGCGATTGTCCAGGCCGTAGGGCTGAAAATCCGCCGGATCGCAGCGCAAGGTGTCGGTCGCCTGCTCCAGAATCAGCCCGAGCAGCTGTGTCTCGCAGGTTTCATCCGGGCGATAGTTGACCAGCACCAATCGAGTGCTGGTACGGGCCTGTGCAGGCGTACCAAACGCCAGTGCGCTCAAGTCGATCACCGGCACCACGGCACCCCGATAGGCGAACACCCCGGCGACCCAGGCGGGGGCATGGGGAATGGGCTTCAATGGCAGGCGCGGCAGCACCTCGGCCACTTCGATAGCCTTCAAGGCATAGCGTTCGCTGCCGATGCGAAACACCAGAAACAATGCATGCGGCGCCTGCTTCACGACAGAGCGTTTGGCCGTGATTTCGCTCATCAGACTTTGAATCGCGAAACGCCGCTGCGCAGCCCTACGGCGACCTGGCTCAGCTCATCGATGGCGAAACTGGCCTGGCGCAGAGACTCGACCGTCTGGCTGCTGGCATCGCCCAACTGCACCAGTGCATGGTTGATCTGCTCGGCACCGGTAGCCTGGGCCTGCATGCCTTCGTTGACCATCAGCACCCGCGGCGCCAACGCCTGAACCTGATGGATGATCTGCGACAACTGCTCGCCGACCTGCTGTACCTCGGACATCCCGCGACGCACCTCTTCGGAGAACTTGTCCATGCCCATGACCCCGGCCGATACCGCCGACTGGATCTCGCGCACCATTTGCTCGATGTCGTAGGTGGCCACCGCCGTCTGGTCCGCCAGGCGCCGCACTTCGGTGGCGACCACGGCAAAACCGCGTCCGTATTCCCCGGCCTTCTCGGCCTCGATGGCAGCGTTGAGCGACAACAGGTTGGTCTGGTCAGCGACCTTGACGATGGTCACGACCACCTGATTGATGTTGCCGGCCTTCTCGTTGAGGATCGCCAGCTTGGCGTTGACCAGATCGGCCGCGCCCATCACCGAGTGCATGGTTTCCTCCATGCGCGCCAGGCCCTGTTGCCCGGAGCCGGCGGCCACGGAAGCCTGATCGGCGGCGGTGGAGACCTCGGTCATGGTGCGTACCAGGTCCCGGGAAGTGGCGGCGATCTCACGGGAGGTCGCGCCGATTTCCGTGGTGGTGGCGGCGGTTTCCGTGGCGGTGGCCTGTTGCTGCTTGGATGTCGCGGCGATCTCGGTCACCGACGTGGTCACCTGCACCGACGAGCGCTGGGCCTGAGACACCAGAGAAGTGAGCTCGGTCATCATGTCGTTGAAACCGGTCTCCACCGCGCCGAATTCGTCCTTGCGCTCCAGGTTCAGGCGGCTGCTGAGGTCACCGGTGCGCATGATCTCGAGGATTTTCACGATGCGGTTCATCGGCGCCATGATGGCGCGCATCAACAACAGGCCGCAGAGGGCGGCGGCCAGTACCGCAATCGCCAGGGAAATGCCCATGATGACTTTGGCGGTGAGCACCGCATCATCAATGGCCGCGATTTCTGTGTCCGCCACAGTCTTGTTATGACGCAGGATGTCATTGACCTTCATTCGACCCGCTGTCCAGGTCGGGGTCAGTTCACCTTTGAACATGTTAACGGCCTCGGCGTTCTGGTTGCGTTTATACAACTCGATCACCTCGGCCAGAATCCGGTGGTAGTCCTCATGAAGTTTTTCGAAGGCTGCGTAATCGACCCTGTCTTCTTCGTCGGTAATCGTTGTACGGTAGAGGTCCATCTGCTCTTTCAACCGCTCAGCGAAGCCCTTGAAGTTCGCGGCATCCTCGGCAGAGAAGCCCTGCCCTTCCTCCAGGCCGAGCATGGCCTGAATGCGTACATAACTGTCGGACCACGCGCCACGAATCATCGAACTGTAATACAACCCTGGCAGAGCGTCCTCACGCACGCTGGCCTCGCTGTTTTCGATCTTCAACAGTCGGGAATACGAGACGACCACCATCAGCAACATGATGGTGATAATGACCGCAAAACTCGCCAAAATGCGTTGGCGCAACGTCCAGTTCTTCACAGTCAATCCTCGGGTCCGATTCGAAATGCGGGGAGTATAGCCGAGGGCGGTGTTTCAGTTATAAGACGGATGCGTACCACTTCTCATCCCATTGAAAAGTCTGGTCTGCGTCGTACGCAATTCTTGAGTCCGGCGAAGAACCCTGTAGGAGCCGGCTTGCCAGCGAAAGCGTAGTGTCAGACAGCCATTCACTGACTGAATGACCACCATCGCGGGCAAGCCCGCTCCTACAGGTTTACAGGGAAGCCTGGCGAACCTGCTTCTCAAGCTCGACCTTCAACCCCGGTTCCAGATTGAGCTGCCGCGCCAGCTCGTCGAGGTAGGCCTTCTCCATGAAGTTTTCCTCGTCCACCATCATCACACTGGCGATGTACATCTCGGCGGCGATTTCCGGGGAGCGGGCGGCGCGGGCGACATCGCTCGGGTCCAGCGGCTTGTTGAGCTCGGCGTGCAGCCAGTGTTGCAGTTCCTGATCGCTGTCGAGCCGGGTGAATTCACCTTCTATCAAGGCACGCTCGCGCTCATCGACATGCCCATCAGCCTTGGCCGCCGCCACCAACGCCTTGAGAATCGCCTGACTGTGCAACTCGACTTGCGCGGCGGGTACCCGGTCCAGGGTTTGCGGCTCCGCACCGGCTGCACCGCCCTGCTGCGACTGCCAGTTGCCGTAGGCTTTATAGGCCAGCACGCCCAATGCGGCGAGACCGCCGTAGACCGCGACCTTGCCCCCGACCTTACGGGCCTTTTTACTGCCCAGCAGCAAGCCCATGGCGCCTGCCGCCAATGCCCCGCCGCTCGCGCCGGAGAGCAGACTGCCAAGGGCGCCTGTGCCAGCGTTCGCGCCCTTTTGCTGCGAGCCACCGGCCTTGTTCTGCAACAGGTCCTGGCCGGACTTGAGTAGTTGATCGAGCAATCCACGGGTGTTCATTCACCGCCTCCACAAGACGTTTAACCTGAAACCAAGGCCACCAGCCTAGATGGAAAGCCCCCGATGGCTGCTCGCAAGAGTGCTTCGAGATGTTGCTCAAGACTTTCTGCTTGCCGCTTGACGCTTGCCTCCCATAAAGCGGCCTTTCAAAAAAAACGATATACACTCTCGCAAATCGATAAAAACAGCCCACCGGGTGCTTTCCCATGATGACCTTGCGCCAGATCCGTCATTTCATTGCCGTGGCCGAGACCGGCTCGATCTCGGCCGCCGCGCAAACCGCGTTCATTTCCCAGTCGACCCTGACCCTGGCCATCCAGCAACTGGAAGAAGAAATCGGCGTCAGCCTGTTCAGCCGCCACGCCAAGGGCATGACCCTGACCCACCAAGGGCATCAATTCCTGCGTCAGGCGCACTTGATCCTGGCCACCGTGGACAACGCCAAACGCAGCCTGCAACAAAGTACCGACCAGGTCGCCGGGCAGTTGATCGTCGGCGTGACCAGCCTGGTGGCCGGTTATTACCTGGCGGATTTGCTCACGCGCTTCCAGCGCGCCTACCCCAACGTGGAAATCCGCGTGATGGAAGATGAGCGCCCGTACATCGAGCATTTGCTGGTCAGCGGCGAGATCGATGTCGGCGTGCTGATCCTCTCGAACCTCGAAGACCGCCACGCCCTGCAGACTGAAGTGCTGACCCATTCGCCGCACCGGCTCTGGCTGCCGGCCCAACACCCGTTGCTGGAACACGACAGCATCAACCTCGCCGACGTCGCCCGCGAGCCATTGATTCAACTGAACGTCGATGAAATGGACCGCAACGCCCAGCGCATGTGGTCCGCCGCTTCGCTGCAACCGCGCATCACCCTGCGCACGGCCTCGACCGAGGCAGTGCGAAGCCTGGTGGCCGCCGGATTGGGGGTGTCGATCCAGCCCGACATGACTTATCGCCCATGGTCACTGGAGGGCGACATCATCGAAGCCCGGCCGATTGCCGACCTGAGCCAGACCCTCGATGTCGGCCTGGCGTGGCGTCGCGGCACGGCGCGGCCGGCGCTGGTGGACCCGTTCCTCACGGTCGCCCGCGAACAACCCCACGGCGGGCGCAAGCCATCTATTTAATCGAACGCCACGTTCAGTATTTAGTATTTGTTGTCCTCGGGGCCGCGCACTAGTCTTGTTACATCTAATAAAGACAGCCGGCCCCCGGTCACAGGGAGCGCTGCCATGTCTACACAACAAGCCACACAAGCAAAGAGAACCCGAAAAATGGCTGGTGCGCAGACCCCGTTGTTCACCGCATTGTTGATCGATGGTGAATTAGTCGCCGGTCAAGGCTGCGTCGAGCCGATTCTCAACCCGGCCACCGGGGAAGTCCTGACCCGGATCGCCGAAGCCAGCACCGAGCAGGTCGAAGCCGCGATCCTCGCAGCCAATCGTGCCTTTGCCAGCTGGTCACGCACCACACCGCAGCAGCGTTCGAACCTGTTGCTGGACATCGCCAACACCATCGAAAAAAACGCCGACCTGCTGGCCCGCCTCGAATCCATGAACTGCGGCAAGCCGTTGCACCTGGCCCGTCAGGATGACCTGAATGCCACGATCGACGTGTTCCGCTTCTTCGCCGGTGCCGTGCGCTGCCAGACCGGCCAGCTCAGCGGCGAATACCTGCCGGGCTACACCAGCATGGTGCGCCGCGATCCTATCGGGGTGGTGGCGTCGATTGCGCCGTGGAACTACCCGATCATGATGGCCGCGTGGAAAATCGCCCCGGCCCTCGCCGCCGGCAACACGCTGGTGTTCAAGCCGTCGGAACACACCCCGCTGTCGATTCTGGCCCTGGCGCCGGCGCTGGCCGAGATCCTGCCACGGGGTGTGATCAACATCATTTGCGGTGGTGGTGAAGGCGTCGGCAGCCATTTGGTCAGCCATCCGAAGGTCCGCATGGTGTCGCTGACCGGCGATATCGTCACCGGGCAAAAAATCCTCCAGGCCGCCTCGAAAACGCTCAAACGTACCCACCTCGAACTCGGCGGCAAGGCCCCGGTGATCGTGTGCAACGATGCCGACATTCAGGCTGTGGTCGAGGGCGTGCGCACTTACGGCTATTACAACGCCGGCCAGGACTGCACCGCCGCTTGCCGCATCTACGCCCAGGCCGGGATTCACGACCGTTTGGTGGCCGAACTCGGCGCGGCCGTCGGCAGCCTGCGCTTCGCCGGTAAACGCGACGCCGACAACGAAATCGGCCCGCTGATCAGCACCCGCCAGCGTGACCGCGTGGCCAGTTTTGTCGAGCGCGCCCTCGGCCAGCCGCACATCGAACGGGTCACCGGTGCAGCCGTGCATTCCGGCGCCGGGTTCTATTACCAGCCGACCCTGCTGGCCGGTTGCAAGCAAAGTGACGAGATCGTCCAGCGCGAAGTGTTCGGTCCGGTGGTCACCGTGACCCGTTTCGATGAACTGGAACAAGCGGTGGACTGGGCCAACGATTCGGAATACGGCCTGGCCTCGTCGGTCTGGACCCAGAACCTCGACAAGGCCATGCAGGTCGCGGCGCGCCTGCAGTACGGCTGCACCTGGATCAACAGCCATTTCATGCTGGTCAGCGAAATGCCCCATGGTGGCCTGAAGCGTTCGGGCTACGGCAAGGACCTGTCCAGTGATTCGCTTCAGGACTACAGCGTGGTGCGGCACATCATGGCCCGCCACGGCGAGCATCTCTGACTAAGCTAATAACAAGGCACCAAGACCTGCATCACCACGTTCAAGACACTGCCCCGACCATAATTAAAGAAGAGGGAATTCCCATGTTCGTGCACAAGACCGCACTGCTCAGTGCAATCACCACCGCGCTGCTGGCCAGCGCCAGCGTCCAGGCCGCCGAGCCGCTCAAAGCTGTCGGGGCGGGCGAAGGCCAACTGGATATTGTGGCCTGGCCTGGTTATATCGAACGTGGCGAGAGCGACAAGGCCTACGACTGGGTGACCGGTTTCGAGAAGGAAACCGGCTGCAAGGTCAACGTCAAGACCGCGGCCACTTCCGATGAAATGGTCAGCCTGATGGCCAAGGGTGGTTACGATCTGGTGACGGCATCGGGCGACGCCTCCCTGCGCCTGATCGTCGGCAAGCGTGTGCAGCCGATCAACACCGCGTTGATCCCGAACTGGAAAAACCTCGATCCACGCCTCAAGGACGGACCGTGGTACGTGGTCAACAAGCAGACCTACGGCACCCCATATCAGTGGGGCCCGAACGTGTTGATGTACAACACCAATGTATTCAAGACCGCGCCCACCACCTGGGGCGTGCTGTTCAATGCGGAAAACCTGCCGGACGGCAAGCCGAACAAGGGTCGCGTGCAGGCCTATGACGGCCCGATCTACATCGCCGACGCGGCGCTGTACCTGAAGTCCGCCAAGCCGGAACTGGGCATCAAGAACCCCTACGAACTGACCGAAGCCCAGTACAAGGCCGTGCTCGATCTGCTGCGCGCCCAGCAGCCGTTGATTCACCGCTACTGGCACGACACCACGGTACAGATGAGCGACTTCAAGAACGAAGGCGTGGTCGCCTCAGGCGCGTGGCCGTATCAGGTCAACGGCCTGATGAACGAGAAACAGCCAATCGCTTCGACCATCCCGAAAGAAGGCGCCACCGGGTGGGCCGACACCACCATGATGCACGCCGAGGCCAAGCACCCGAACTGCGCCTACAAGTGGATGGACTGGTCGCTGCAACCGAAAGTCCAGGGTGATGTTGCGGCGTGGTTCGGCTCGTTGCCGGCAGTCCCGGCAGCATGCACCGGTAGCGAATTGCTCGGCGCCGAGGGCTGCAAGACCAACGGTTTCGACAATTTCGACAAGATCGCCTTCTGGAAAACCCCGCAGGCCGAAGGCGGCAAGTTCGTGCCGTACAGCCGCTGGACCCAGGACTACATCGCGATCATGGGCGGCAGATAGTTTGTGAACTGACACCGTCCCTGTGGGAGCGGGCTTGCTCGCGAAGAGGCCATCAGATCCAGCATTGATGTTGCCTGACACACCGCATTCGCGAGCAAGCCCGCTCCCACAGGGGCTCTCCACAGCCAGCACAGCGTATTCGATTCAGATTTTTCAGAAGTCCAGGCAGGGCCGCTGCGACGGCCTTCGCCTTTTTGGAGCACCGCGCCATGACACTTGCAGTCCAGTTCACCAACGTTTCCCGTCAGTTCGGCGAAGTGAAAGCCGTCGACCGGGTTTCCATCGACATCCAGGACGGCGAGTTCTTCTCCATGCTGGGGCCTTCCGGTTCGGGCAAAACCACCTGCTTGCGCCTGATCGCCGGTTTTGAACAACCGAGCGCAGGTTCCATCCGTATTCATGGCGCCGAAGCCGCCGGGCTGCCGCCCTACCAGCGTGACGTGAACACCGTGTTCCAGGATTACGCGCTGTTCCCGCACATGAACGTTCGCGACAACGTCGCCTATGGACTGAAAGTCAAAGGCGTCGGCAAAGTCGAACGCCAGAAGCGCGCCGAAGAAGCCCTCGACATGGTCGCCCTCGGCGGCTACGGCGACCGCAAGCCGGTGCAACTGTCCGGCGGCCAGCGCCAGCGTGTGGCCCTGGCCCGCGCCCTGGTGAACCGCCCACGGGTACTGCTGCTCGACGAACCCCTCGGTGCACTCGACCTGAAGTTGCGCGAGCAAATGCAGGGCGAACTGAAAAAGCTGCAACGCCAGCTCGGCATCACCTTCATCTTCGTAACCCACGACCAGACCGAAGCGCTGTCGATGTCCGACCGCGTGGCAGTGTTCAACAAGGGACGCATCGAACAGGTCGATAGCCCGCGCAACCTGTACATGAAACCGGCCACCACCTTCGTGGCGGAATTCGTCGGCACCTCCAACGTGATTCGTGGCGACCTGGCCAGGCAGTTGAGCGGCAACCCGCAGCCGTTCTCGATTCGTCCGGAACACGTGCGATTCGCCGACGGCCCGCTGGCCAACCACGAGATTGAAGTCAGCGGTTTGCTACATGACATCCAGTACCAAGGCAGTGCAACTCGCTATGAGCTGAAACTGGAAAACGGCCAGACCCTGAACATCAGCAAGGCCAACAACCAATGGCTGGACACCAGTACACAGCACCAGACCGGGCAACGCATCAGCGCACGCTGGGCGCGCGAGGCAATGATTCCATTGCACGATACCGTTGCAGGCGGGGTGTGAGATGAACACCGTGGCTATCCCTCAATCTCCGGCCAGCGGCTCGCTGCTGCGCAGGTTTTCCAACCTGCTGTATCGCCGGCCGAATTTTTACCTGTCGCTACTGCTGGTACCGCCGCTGCTGTGGTTCGGCGCGATCTACCTGGGTTCATTGCTGGTTCTGCTGTGGCAAGGTTTCTACACCTTCGATGACTTCACCATGGCGGTCACCCCTGACCTGACCCTGGCGAACTTCACCGCGCTGTTCCAGCCGTCGAACTTCGACATCATCCTGCGCACCCTGGGCATGGCGATTGTCGTGTCCATCGCCAGCGCCATCGTAGCGTTCCCGATTGCCTACTACATGGCGCGCTACACCACGGGCAAGACCAAGGCGTTTTTCTACATCGCGGTGATGATGCCGATGTGGGCCAGCTACATCGTCAAGGCCTACGCCTGGACGCTGCTGCTGGCCAAGGGCGGCGTGGCGCAGTGGTTCGTGCAGCATCTGGGGCTGGAACCACTCCTGCAATTGGTGATGGGCATTCCGGGCTTTGGCGGCAGCACCTTGTCGACCTCGCACCTGGGCCGCTTCATGGTGTTCGTCTACATCTGGCTGCCGTTCATGATCCTGCCGATCCAGGCCTCGCTAGAGCGCCTGCCGCCATCGCTGCTGCAAGCCTCCGCCGACCTCGGTGCCAAGCCGCGCCAGACCTTCATGCAAGTGATTCTGCCGCTGTCGGTGCCGGGCATTGCCGCCGGTTCCATCTTCACCTTCTCGCTGACCCTGGGTGACTTCATCGTGCCGCAACTGGTCGGCCCGCCCGGCTACTTCGTCGGCAGCATGGTGTACGCCCAACAAGGTGCCATCGGCAACATGCCAATGGCCGCCGCCTTCACCCTGGTGCCGATCGTACTGATCGCCATCTACCTGTCCATCGTCAAACGACTGGGGGCCTTCGATGCACTCTGAGAAAGCTTCCATAGGCCTGCGCATCGCAGCCTGGGGCGGGTTGCTGTTCCTGCACTTCCCGATCCTGATCATCTTTCTGTACGCCTTCAACACCGAAGACGCGGCGTTCAGCTTTCCGCCCAAGGGCTTCACCCTGAAGTGGTTCAGCGTGGCGTTCTCGCGGCCGGACGTGCTGGAAGCGATCAAGCTGTCGTTGCAGATCGCCTCGATTGCCACCCTGATCGCCATGGTCCTCGGCACGCTGGCCTCGGCCGCGCTGTACCGCCGGGACTTCTTCGGCAAGCAGGGCATCTCGCTGATGCTGATCCTGCCAATCGCCTTGCCGGGGATCATCACCGGGATCGCGCTGCTGGCAACGTTCAAGACACTGGGAATCGAACCGGGGATGTTCACCATCATCGTCGGTCACGCGACCTTCTGTGTAGTGATCGTCTACAACAACGTCATCGCCCGCTTGCGCCGTACTTCACACAGCCTGATCGAAGCCTCGATGGACCTCGGCGCCGACGGCTGGCAGACGTTCCGCTACATCATCCTGCCGAACCTCGGCTCGGCGTTGCTGGCCGGCGGCATGTTGGCGTTTGCCCTGTCGTTCGACGAAATCATCGTCACCACCTTCACTGCCGGCCATGAACGCACCCTGCCGCTGTGGCTGCTCAACCAGCTCAGCCGCCCACGGGACGTGCCGGTGACCAACGTCGTGGCGATGCTGGTGATGCTGGTGACCATGCTGCCGATCCTCGGCGCCTATTACCTGACCCGTGGCGGTGAAAGCGTTGCGGGGAGTGGCGGTAAGTAACTGACAACCAACATCTCCTGTAGGAGCGAGCTTGCTCGCGAAAAACGTTAACGATGACAGGGGTTGCCTGGATGCACGCGGTGCCCTTGCATCCTTCGCGAGCAAGCTCGCTCCTACAGGTTCGGGTTCCGACAGAACAATAAAAGCACCAAAGAGGACATGAACATGCAAACCAAACTCTTGATCAACGGCCAATTGCTCGACGGCGAAGGCCCCGCCCAACCTGTGTTCAACCCGGCGCTGGGCAGTGTGCTGGTGGAAATCAACGAAGCCAGCGAAGCCCAGGTCGATACCGCCGTGCGCGCCGCCGACGCCGCGTTCGACAGCTGGTCACAGACCACGCCGAAAGAGCGTTCGCTGCTGCTGCTCAAACTCGCCGATGCCATCGAGGCCCATGGCGAGGAGCTGGCCAAACTGGAATCGGACAACTGCGGTAAGCCTTACAGCGCTGCGCTGAACGACGAAATCCCGGCAATTGCCGACGTGTTCCGCTTCTTCGCCGGCGCCAGCCGCTGCATGAGCGGTTCGGCCGGTGGCGAGTACTTGCCGGGGCACACCTCAATGATCCGCCGCGATCCGGTGGGCGTGATCGCCTCCATCGCGCCGTGGAACTACCCATTGATGATGGTCGCCTGGAAAATCGCCCCGGCCCTGGCCGCCGGTAATACCGTGGTGCTCAAACCATCGGAACAGACTCCGCTGACCGCCCTGCGCCTGGCCGAACTGGCGTCGGATATCTTCCCGGCCGGCGTACTCAACCTGGTGTTCGGCCGTGGTCCTACCGTCGGCAGCCCGCTGGTCACTCACCCGAAAGTGCGCATGGTCTCGCTGACCGGTTCGATTGCCACCGGTTCGAACATCATTTCCAGCACCGCCGACACCGTCAAACGCATGCACATGGAGCTGGGCGGCAAAGCCCCGGTGATCATCTTCGACGACGCCGACATCGATGCCGCTGTCGAGGGCATCCGCACCTTCGGTTTCTACAACGCCGGCCAAGACTGCACCGCTGCCTGCCGTATCTATGCCCAGGCAGGCATCTACGAGAAGTTCGTCGAGAAACTCGGCGCCGCCGTCAGCAGCATCAAGTACGGCATGCAGGATGATCCGTCGACCGAACTCGGCCCGCTGATCACCGCGCAACATCGTGACCGTGTCGCCGGTTTCGTCGAACGCGCCGTGGCCCAGCCGCACATCCGCCTGATCACCGGGGGTAAGGCGGTGGAAGGCAATGGCTTCTTCTTCGAACCAACGGTGCTGGCCGATGCGCAGCAGGATGACGAAATCGTCCGTCGCGAAGTGTTCGGGCCGGTGGTATCGGTGACCAAATTCACCGATGAAGCACAAGTGCTGGGCTGGGCCAACGATTCGGACTACGGCCTGGCCTCTTCCATATGGACCGCCGATGTCGGCCGCGCCCATCGTCTGTCAGCCCGTTTGCATTACGGCTGCACCTGGGTCAACACGCACTTCATGCTGGTCAGCGAAATGCCTCACGGCGGTCAGAAGCTGTCTGGTTATGGCAAGGACATGTCCATGTACGGACTGGAGGACTACAGCGTCGTACGGCATGTGATGTTCAAGCACTAGCAGGAGCAAGCTTGCTCGCGATGGACGTCAACGTTGACGCGGGAAACCTGACGCCCCGCGGTGTCCTCAGGTTTTTCGCGAGCAATCTCGCTCCTACAGCGAAGGTCTCACCTCGGTTTCAGGGCAGAAACCGGCAACACGCACCACCAGGCTCCACCCCAAAGAAGACAAAACAATAACCACCGATCCGGGCGGTGCCCTCAAGGCCCCGCCACGGTTTCGGACATCCGAAATCTGCCGATTTTCCGGAGAAAATACACATGAGTGCATCACCCGATCTCTCAGCAGCCGTTGCCGACAGCGATGCCGAGCAGCTACGCAAACTGGGCTATACCTCCAACTTCAATCGCAGCATGAGCCTGTGGGAAAACTTCGCCCTGGGCTTCACTTATCTGTCCCCGGTCGTAGGGGTTTATACCCTGTTCGGCCTGTGCCTCGCTGCTGGCGGGCCACCGATGTTCTGGGCCTATCTGCTGGTCGGTTGTGGCCAGTTGCTGGTGTGCCTGATCTTCGGCGAAGTGGTATCGCAGTTCCCGATTTCCGGCGGCGTGTACCCATGGGCCCGCCGTCTGGTGGGCAAGCGCTGGGCGTGGATGGTCGGCTGGATCTACTCCATCGCCCTGTGCGTCACCATCGCGGCGGTTGCCGTGGGTGCCGGTCCGTACCTCGCCGCCATGATGGGCTTTGAACCGAGCAACAACACGAACATAATTATTGCCCTGTTTCTGACGCTGTTCGCCACTCTGGTCAATCTCAGCGGCACCAAGGCGTTGGCGCGGATCGCCATGTTCGGTTTTCTGTGCGAACTGGTCGGTGCCGTGATCGTGGGTGTTTACCTGCTGATTTTCGAGCGTCATCAATCGATCAGCGTGCTGTTCAACACCTTCGACATCAGCGTCGACGGCTCGTACCTGCCAGCGTTCCTCACCGCTTCGCTGGCGGGGATGTTCCTGTACTACGGCTTCGAGGCCTGCGGCGATGTGGCCGAAGAAACCCCGAACCCGAGCAAGAAAATTCCGGTGGCCATGCGCATGACCATCTACATCGGCGGCATCGCGGCAATGTTCGCCTGCCTGGCGCTGATCCTGGCCGTGCCGGACATGCAAGCGGTGATCGACGGCACCGACAAGGACCCAGTCACCACCATCCTCAACAACGCGTTTGGACCAATCGGTTCGAAAGTGGTGATGGGTGTGGTGATGATTTCCTTCATCTCCTGTGTGATCAGCCTGCAAGCAGCAGCCAGTCGTCTGCTGTATTCCTACGCCCGTGATGAAATGGTCATCGGCAGCCGACTGCTGAAGACGATTTCCCCTACGACTCAGGTTCCAGTTGCCGCGCTGTTCGTGTCCGGCGTCCTGCCGGCACTGATCATCATCCTCGGCTTCTTCCTGCAAGACGCGGTGGCCACCATCGTCAGCTTTGCGGCAATCGGCATCTACCTGGCGTTCCAGATGATTGTGCTCGCGGCCCTGTACGCCCGCATGAAGGGCTGGAAACCGAGCGGCAAATTCACCCTCGGCGCCTGGGGCTGGGCGGTGAACATCGGCGCGCTGGCCTATGGTGTCGGAGCCATCATCAACATGGCCTGGCCACGTACGCCGGATGCCGCGTGGTACATCAACTACGCGATGGTGCTCAGTACCGCCATCGTGATCGGTTTGGGCTTGCTCTACATGTGGATCGCCAAGCCGTATGACCACGGCACGGCGCCTGCAGGGGATGCGTGGAAGGTCAGTCGCTGACGAACATCGCCCCGTGAAAAAACTGTAGGAGCGAGCAAGCTCCGGGCGGCGATCCGACGATGGTCGTTAACGATTACGCGGGTTCACTGGCTATACGCGGTGCTCTTGAATTCATCGCGAGCAAGCTCGCTCCTACATTGCTCAACCAGGCGATCGACTCGGGCATTGCACGCTAATGCAGGGCCTGACCACCGAAAAAGCCAAATGGCTTTCACGGTGATCAGGTCCACTCAGAACCGCGAAACACTCCTCATCGCGTCCACCAGATACCTCATCGCAACCCTGTCGCTCTCCGACAGTTCCCGGTAGCGCTCCACCAGTTTCATTTCCTCGCTATTGAGCCGGCGTCTTCGCCGCCCCATGGCCAGACACGGAAGGATTCCCAACAATTCGGCGATGTTCTGTACTTTCGACATGGACGATGTCCTTCTGAACGTCAAAGAAAACTGCCAAAAAAAAAACCGCATCGCCCTCCTCCTTTTCAGCAGCCGCATCGTGCCGACTGAAGCGCACCGGCCTTTCGGGCATAGACCGGTCATGCACACAGAATAGAAATAATCCGGGCGCTGAAAAGCGGTTTTTAGAGTAATTAGTCGAAAAAGGCAGAAATACCCTTCAAATCAGAAACCACTGTCGGAATTGTTTCTCGACATGTCTTGTTTCATTGCCGGGCCGGCGCAATGCCATCAATCAATTTTGCTCTGCAATCGAACGGTTTAAGCTATCCGGCATCTGTTTCAAAGTCCGTTGCGTTTGGCCGAAGGCATGTCCGAACCGATATTTCTGATCCAGCACGTGCCAGGAACGGCGCGGGATTGTTCACGACAGGTTGTACTTATGCACCGCAGGAACTTGCTCAAAGCCTCCATGGCCATTGCTGCCTACACCGGCTTGTCCGCCACGGGCCTGTTGGCCGCTCAGGCCTGGGCCGCCAACGCCGGTACCGCTGATGGCGAGGCCACCGCGTTCGACTTCGAAGCGCTGAAAACCCAGGCCAGACAGCTCGCCAGCAATCGCTACCAGGACACCAAGCAACAGCTGCCGCCGACCCTGGCGAGCATGACGCCGCAGAACTTCAACGCGATCCGCTACGACGCCAACCACTCTTTGTGGAATGACCTGAACGGTCAGCTGGACGTGCAGTTTTTCCATGTCGGCATGGGCTTCAAGCAACCAGTGCGCATGTACAGCGTCGACCCCAGGACACGCCAGGCGCGTGAAGTGCATTTCCGCCCATCGCTGTTCAACTATGAAAACACCACGGTCGACACCGCACAGCTCAAGGGCGACCTGGGTTTCTCCGGCTTCAAGCTGTTCAAGGCCCCGGAACTGGACAAGCACGATGTCGTGTCGTTTCTAGGCGCCAGTTACTTCCGTGCGGTGGACGCCACCGGCCAGTACGGCTTGTCGGCCCGCGGCCTGGCCATCGATACCTACGCCAAAAAACGTGAAGAGTTCCCCGACTTCACCAAATTCTGGTTCGAGACGCCGGACAAGGACAGCACCCGCTTCGTGGTCTACGCCCTGCTCGACTCGCCGAGCGCCACCGGTGCCTACCGCTTCGATATCGACTGCCAGGCCGAACGCGTGGTGATGGAGGTCGACGCCCACATCAACGCCCGCACCGCCATCGACCAGTTGGGCATTGCGCCGATGACCAGCATGTTCAGTTGCGGCACCCACGAACGCCGGATGTGCGACACCATTCACCCGCAAATCCACGACTCCGATCGCCTGGCCATGTGGCGCGGCAACGGCGAGTGGATCTGCCGCCCGCTGAATAACCCGGCGACCCTGCAATTCAATGCTTTCGCCGACAAGGACCCGAAAGGTTTCGGCCTGGTACAGACCGACCACGAGTTCGCCAGCTATCAGGACACCGTCGACTGGTACAGCCGCCGCCCGAGCCTGTGGGTCGAACCGACCACCGCCTGGGGCGAAGGCTCGGTCGACCTGCTGGAAATCCCCACCACCGGCGAAACCATGGACAACATCGTCGCCTTCTGGACCCCGAAGAAACCGGTGGCTGCCGGCGACTCGCTGAACTACGGCTACAAGCTCTACTGGAGCGCATTGCCACCGGTCGGTACGCCGCTGGCACGGGTAAACGCCACCCGTTCCGGGATGGGCGGCTTCACCGAAGGCTGGGCACCGGGCGAGCATTACCCGCCAGTCTGGGCCCGTCGTTTCGCCGTGGACTTCACCGGTGGCGGCCTGGACCGCTTGCCAGAGGGCGCGGGCATCGAGCCGGTGGTCACTTGCTCGAACGGCGAGGTGAAGGACTTCAGCGTACTCAAGCTGGATGACATCAAGGGCTACCGCATCCTGTTTGACTGGTACCCGACCAACGACAGCACTGACCCTGTCGAGCTGCGGCTGTTCATCCGCACCAACGACCGCACGCTAAGTGAGACCTGGTTGTACCAGTACTTCCCGCCAGCGCCGGACAAGCGCAAATACCCCTGATGGCCGGGTAGCACCCCGCCACCATTCGGTTTTCCGAACGCGACCTGACGGTCAGTTCGGTTAACCGGATCACTTCACTGAAGTTTCAGCGCAAAAAATATTTAATTCCTTTATAAATCAACACTTTGACTAATTCAGACTGGTCTGGCACGAGTCATGCTCTACACTTCTTCGACGAATGTCCTTTGCGCCCACTCATCGTAGCGCTCAGGTGTTTTGCAGCACAAAAGGGCCGATGAACTGGCTCCATAAAAAAAACAATGTCGAGGAAAATTTGATGCGCATCGTTCCCCACATCCTGGGCGCAGCCATTGCTGCCGCTCTGATCAGCACGCCAGTTTTCGCCGCGGAACTGACCGGCACCCTGAAGAAGATCAAAGAGTCCGGTGTCATCACCCTGGGCCATCGCGACGCTTCCATTCCGTTCTCCTACATTGCAGACGCTTCCGGCAAACCGGTCGGCTACTCCCACGACATTCAGCTGAAAGTCGTTGATGCCCTGAAAAAAGACCTCGACATGCCGAATCTCCAGGTCAAATACAACCTGGTGACATCGCAAACCCGCATCCCGCTGGTGCAGAACGGCACCGTGGACCTCGAGTGCGGTTCCACCACCAACAACGTCGAGCGTCAGCAGCAAGTTGACTTCTCCGTCGGTATCTTCGAAATCGGTACTCGCCTGCTGTCCAAGGCTGACTCCAAGTACAAGGATTTCCCGGATCTGGCCGGCAAGAACGTCGTGACCACCGCAGGTACCACGTCCGAGCGCATCCTGAAGTCGATGAATGCCGACAAGCAGATGGGCATGAACGTCATCTCCGCCAAGGACCATGGCGAGTCCTTCCAGATGCTGGAAACCGGCCGTGCCGTCGCGTTCATGATGGATGACGCCCTGTTGGCGGGTGAAGCGGCCAAGGCCAAGAACGCGAAAGACTGGGCTGTAACCGGCACTCCACAGTCCTTCGAAATCTACGGCTGCATGGTGCGCAAAGGCGACGAGCCGTTCAAAAAGGCCGTGGATGATGCCATCAAGGCCACCTACGCTTCGGGCGAGATCAACAAGATCTACGACAAGTGGTTCATGCAGCCAATCCCGCCAAAGGGCCTGAACCTGAACTTCCCGATGAGCGACGAACTCAAGGCCCTGATCGCCAATCCGACCGACAAAGCGGCTGACGACAAGAAATCCTGATTTCTGACTAACCTTATCCCCTGAAAGGGCCGTAGCCCTTTCAGGGGAATGCACTCCCTGCTGGCATTTCTGGAAACACTCGAACCGGTGTCTGTCGAGCCGAGCGCGTGTGCCTGTCCCCCAAGGACAGGCGGGAACGGAGCTTCCCCCAAGCGGGCATTTGTACATCGATCGAATCCGAGGGGAGACCCTAATGAATTACAACTGGGACTGGGGCGTGTTCTTCAAGTCCACCGGCGTGGGCAGCGAGACCTATTTCGACTGGTACGTGTCCGGTCTGGCCTGGACCATCGGCATCGCCATCGCGGCCTGGATCATCGCCCTGACACTGGGCTCGATCCTGGGCGTCATGCGCACCGTGCCGAACCGCATCGTATCGGGCATCGCCACCTGCTACGTCGAACTTTTCCGTAACGTGCCGCTGCTGGTTCAGCTGTTCATCTGGTACTTCCTGGTACCCGATCTGCTGCCTGCCGACCTGCAAGAGTGGTACAAGCAGGACCTGAACCCGACCACTTCGGCCTTCCTCAGCGTCGTCGTGTGCCTGGGCCTGTTCACCACCGCCCGGGTTTGCGAACAGGTGCGCACCGGTATCCAGGCCCTGCCCAAAGGCCAGGAGTCCGCGGCCCGCGCCATGGGTTTCAAGCTGCCGCAGATCTACTGGAACGTGCTGCTGCCCCAGGCCTACCGGATCATCATTCCGCCGCTCACCTCGGAATTCCTGAACGTTTTCAAGAACACCTCCGTGGCCTCGCTGATCGGCTTGATGGAATTGCTCGCGCAGACCAAACAGACTGCCGAGTTCTCCGCCAACCTGTTCGAAGCCTTTACCCTGGCAACGCTGATCTACTTCACCCTGAACATGAGCCTGATGTTGCTGATGCGCCTGGTCGAGAAGAAAGTCGCCGTACCGGGCCTGATCTCCGTAGGGGGTAAATGATGGAATTCGACTTCTCGGGCATCATCCCGTCCCTGCCGGGCCTGTGGAACGGCATGATCATGACCCTCAAGCTGATGATCATGGGCGTGGTCGGCGGGATCATCCTCGGCACGATCCTGGCCCTGATGCGCCTGTCCCACAGCAAACTGCTGTCGAACATCGCCGGCGCCTACGTCAACTATTTCCGTTCGATCCCGTTGCTGCTGGTCATCACCTGGTTCTACCTGGCGGTGCCGTTCGTGCTGCGCTGGATCACCGGCGAAGACACCCCGATCGGCGCGTTCGCCTCGTGCATCGTGGCGTTCATGATGTTCGAAGCGGCGTACTTCTGCGAAATCGTCCGCGCCGGCGTGCAGTCGATTCCCAAGGGCCAGATGGGCGCCGCCCAGGCACTGGGCATGACTTACGGCCAGATGATGCGCCTGATCATCCTGCCGCAGGCGTTTCGCAAGATGACTCCACTGTTGCTGCAACAGAGCATCATCCTGTTTCAGGACACCTCGCTGGTCTACGCCGTCGGCCTGGTGGACTTCCTCAATGCTTCGCGCGCCAGTGGCGACATCATTGGCCGCTCCAATGAGTTCCTGGTCTTCGCGGGTCTCGTGTACTTCATCATCAGCTTTGCCGCCTCGCAGCTGGTCAAGCGTCTGCAAAAAAGGTTCGCCGTATGATCTCTATCAAAAGCATCAACAAGTGGTATGGGGACTTCCAGGTACTGACTGATTGCAGCACCGAGGTCAAAAAAGGCGAAGTGATCGTGGTGTGCGGGCCATCCGGTTCCGGCAAATCGACCCTGATCAAGTGCGTCAACGCACTGGAACCGTTCCAGAAAGGCGACATCGTGGTCGACGGCACCTCCATCGCCGACCCGAAGACCAACCTGCCGAAACTGCGTTCGCGCGTGGGCATGGTGTTCCAGCACTTCGAACTGTTCCCGCACCTGACCATCACCGAAAACCTGACCATCGCGCAGATCAAGGTGCTGGGCCGCAGCAAGGAAGAAGCCACCAGGAAGGGCCTGCAACTGCTCGAGCGTGTCGGTCTCTCGGCCCATGCCCACAAGCATCCTGGCCAACTGTCCGGTGGTCAGCAACAGCGTGTGGCGATTGCCCGTGCGCTGGCGATGGACCCGATCGTCATGCTGTTCGACGAACCGACCTCGGCGCTGGACCCGGAAATGGTCAACGAAGTGCTGGACGTGATGGTGCAACTGGCCCACGAAGGCATGACCATGATGTGCGTGACCCACGAAATGGGCTTCGCCCGTAAAGTGGCCGATCGGGTGATCTTCATGGACGCCGGCAAGATCATCGAAGACTGCCCGAAAGAGGAATTCTTCGGCGACATCAACGCCCGTGCGGAGCGCACACAGCACTTCCTCAACAAGATTCTGCAGCACTAAAGGCTGTACGCCCCTCCCCTGTAGGAGCGAGCTTGCTCGCGATGTACTCAAAGACACCGCGTACATCCAGGATGAACGCGTCATCGTTGACGACCATCGCGAGCATGCTCGCTCCTACAGAGAGGCGGGCAGCGCTGGTTGACCCAAGGCATCTGTGATGAAATGCGACCCCAATCTTTATCGCGCAGCGTCGCCATCACTCGCCGTGAAACCCCGTCTGGTTCGTCATTTGTTTCTGCCGCCGCTGATCATCGCAATGATGATCGGCCTGGGCTATATCGGCTTCTGGATCAGTGAGCACTACGGCATTCGCAGCCTTGGCGAGAACGGCCAGCGTCAGCTGGAACTGCACGCCCGTGCCGTCGAAAGCGAAATCAGCAAATACACCTACCTGCCCAGCCTGCTGGAGCTCGAAACCAGCGTTTCGCAGTTGCTGGCCGACCCGACCCCGGAACACCGGCAAACAGTCAACGCTTACCTCGAAGGCCTGAACCGGCGCAGCCGCAGTCGGGCCATCTATGTGATGGACACCACCGGCCGCGTCATGGCCACCAGCAACTGGCGCGACGTCGACAGTTACCTGGGTGAAGACCTGTCCTTCCGCGCCTATTTCCAGAACGCCGTGCGCGGTCAGCCGGGGCGCTTCTATGGTATCGGCAGTACCAACGGCGAGCCCGGTTACTACCTGGCCCATGGCCTGGAAGAACACGGCAAGATCATTGGCGTCGCGGTGGTCAAAGTCCGCCTGGAAGCCATGGAAGAACGCTGGCAGCGGGCGCGCCTGGAAGCCTTCGTCAGCGACGAGAACGGCATCATCATTCTGTCCAGCGATCCGGCCCGGCGCTTGAAGTCGGTGGTGCCGCTGAGCGAAGAAACCAAGGAAAAACTCGCCCGCAGCCTGCAGTACTACTGGTTCCCGCTCAACGAACTGCAGCCGCTGGCCCGGGAAACCCTGTCCGAAGGCGTGGAAAAACTGACCTTCCCGGCCAACAGCGAACTGGTGTCCGACGAAGAAAACATCAGCTACCTGTCGCAAACCCGGCCGCTCAGCGATACGCCGTGGAATTTCACCTTGCTGACGCCGCTGCAGGACTTGCGCCGCGAAGCGATCAACCAGGGGATTCTGGTGGCCGTGGCGTTTGCCCTCCTGGCGTTCCTGTTGATCGCCTGGAACGAGCGGCGCAAGGTGATCGCCACGCGCCTCGCGGCCCGGGAAGCCTTGCAGGAAGCCAACAGTCAGCTGGAGCGTCGGATTACCGAACGCACCACCGACCTGCGCGCCAGCAACGAACGGCTCAAGGGGCAGATCCGCGAACGCCGGCTCGCCGAAGAGACCTTGCGCCGCGCCCAGGATGAACTGGTACAGGCCGGAAAACTCGCGGCCATCGGCCAGATGTCCACCAGCATCGCCCACGAACTGAACCAGCCGCTGGCGGCGCTGCGCACCTTGTCCGGCAATACCGTGCGCTTCCTCGAACGCGGTCAACTAGACGTGGCCAGCACCAACCTCAAGACCATCAACGAACTGATCGACCGCATGGGCCGGATCACTGCCAGCCTGCGCTCGTTCGCCCGGCGCGGGGACGACAAGGGCCAGGCCTGCCTCGGCAAAGCGGTGGACGCGGCCTTGCAATTGCACGGTGGCCGCGTGGAAAACATTCAGCTGCAATTGCATCGCGACTTCACCGATGTGCAGGTGCAAATCGACCAGACCCGCCTGGAGCAGATTCTGGTCAACCTCATCGGCAACGCCCTGGATGCGATGCAAGCACAGCCGTTGCCGGAGTTGTGGCTCGAAGGCGAAGTTTCCGAAGGCAAGTACCGGCTGCGGGTGCGTGACAACGGCCATGGCATCGACGCCGAAGCGCGCAAGCACCTGTTCGAGCCGTTCTTCACCACCAAACCCGGCGAACAGGGCCTGGGCCTTGGCCTGACCCTTTCCGCCAGCCTGGCCGCCGCCACCGGCGGTCACCTGGGTGTCGAGCACCCGTCCAGCGGTGGCACCGCATTCGTCCTCAGTTTACCGTTGGTAAGCCCCACTCCCGCCGAGCCAATATGAACAACGACCTTAGTGTATTGATCGTCGAAGACGACCCCCATGTGCTGCTCGGCTGCCAACAGGCGCTGACCCTGGAAGACATTCCCTGCATTGGCGTGGGCAGCGCCGAAGAAGCCCTGGAGCGGGTCGGCGAAAACTTCGCCGGCATCGTCGTCAGCGACATTCGCCTGCCGGGCATCGATGGCCTGGAACTGTTGACCCGGCTCAAGGCTCGCGACCGCAGCCTGCCGGTGGTGCTGATCACCGGGCACGGCGACATTTCCATGGCCGTCGGCGCGATGCAGAAAGGCGCCTACGACTTCATGGAAAAGCCGTTCTCCCCCGAGCGCCTGGTGGATGTCGCCCGCCGCGCCCTGGAGCAACGCAGCCTGGCGCGAGAGGTGTCGTCGCTGCGTCGGCAACTGGCCGAGCGCGACTCCCTCGAAGGTCGGATCATCGGACGCTCGCCGGCCATGCAGAACTTGCGAGAACTGATCGCCAACGTCGCCGATACCTCGGCCAACGTGCTGATCGAAGGCGAGACCGGTACCGGCAAGGAATTGGTTGCGCGCTGCCTGCATGATTTCAGTCGGCGGCACACCCGGCAGTTCGTCGCCCTGAACTGCGGCGGCCTGCCGGAGAACCTCTTCGAAAGCGAAATCTTCGGCCACGAGGCCAACGCCTTTACCGGCGCGGGTAAACGGCGGATCGGCAAGATCGAACACGCCGATGGCGGCACGCTGTTCCTCGACGAAGTGGAAAGCATGCCCCTGCCCTTGCAGATCAAGCTGCTGCGGGTGTTGCAGGAACGCACCCTCGAACGACTCGGTTCGAACCAGAGCGTGGCGGTGGATTGCCGCGTCATCGCAGCGACCAAATCCGACCTCGTCGAGTCGAGCAAGGCCGGCGAATTCCGCAGTGACCTGTATTACCGACTCAATGTGGTGACCCTGGAACTGCCGCCGCTGCGCGAGCGCCGCGAGGACATCCTGCAACTGTTCGAACACTTTTTGCAGCAGTCGTCCCTGCGCTTCGATCGCATCGCGCCGGAACTGGACAACCAGACCGTGTCGAATCTGATGAGCCACGACTGGCCGGGTAACGTACGTGAACTGCGCAACGTTGCCGAGCGCTTTGCCCTGGGCTTGCCGGCGTTCAAGAAAACCGGTGCCAGCGGTGGCAATCAGGGCCTGGCCTTTGCCGAAGCGGTGGAAGCGTTCGAGCGCAACCTGCTCAGCGATGCCTTGCAACGCAGCGGCGGCAACCTGACCCAGGCCAGCCAGGAACTGGGCATGGCCAAGACCACGCTGTTCGACAAAGTGAAAAAGTACGGCCTGAGCCATTAAGCGAGCCCCGCCGCCCGAAACTGGCGTGGTTAATGGCGGTCACTGCTTTGGTGACAGCATGGCTACGCTTTCACGGCTGAATGCCTTCCCCTGTGGGAGCGGGCTTGCTCGCGAAGAGGGAGTATCAGTTAGCATTTGAGTTGACTGACACACCGCTTTCGCGAGCAAGTCGGATCGCCGCACCGCCGCTCCCACATTGGATTGGGGGGTTAGAGGAGGTTGCGGTCGGCCACCGGTTCGATCTGCGCCCAGTGCGAAGTGTCTTCACGATGCGCCCGCAAGTACGGCAACACCGCCGCCAGCAGCGGTGCCTTGAACGCCTCCTGAAAGCGATGGGCCAGCCCCGGAATCAGGATCAACTGACTGCCACGCAAATGCGCCGCCAGGTGCACGCCGTGCATCACCGGCAAAAGCGGATCGGCCGTACCGTGCACCACCAGCGCCGGAACCCGCAGCTGGTTGAGCAGCGCCACCCGGCTTGGTTCGGCGAGTATGGCCATGATCTGGCGTTTCACGCCTTCGGGATTGAACGCCCGGTCATAAGACAGCGCCGCCTGATGCAGCAGCGCCTGACGATCATCGGTCACCATCGGGCTACCCAACGCCTCCAGCAGGTCGGCCTGTTGTTCCAGCGCCACTTCGCGATTCGGTGCGCCACGACGGGCAAGCAGTTGCACCAGCGCTGCACTGGGTGCCGGCAAGCCTTCGGCGCCTGAGGAGGTCATGATCAGGGTCAGGCTCTCGACCCGTTGCGGCGCCATCGCCGCCATGCGCTGGGCGATCATTCCCCCCATGCTCGCACCGAGCACATGGAACTGCTCGATGTGCAAGGCATCCATCAACCCCAGGCCATCGTTGGCCATGTCGGTCAGCGAGTACGGTGCCGACACCGGCAAGCCGAGCTTGTAGCGCAGCACTTCGAACGTCAGGTTGGCCTCGCCCGGTGGCTGTCGCCAGCTCGAAAGGCCGACATCGCGATTGTCATAGCGAATCACCCGAAAACCTTGTTGGCACAGGGCAACCACCACTTCGTCGGGCCAGTGGATCAATTGCCCGCCCAGCCCCATCACCAACAGCAAAGCCGGGTCCGACGCACGGCCAATGCTCTGGTACGCCAGGCTTACCTGGGCCAGATCCACCCGTTCGGTCGGAACATTGACGTCACAACGCGAGGCCGCCAGAGACGGCAGGCCGAACACCAGCGCGGCCAAAAATACGATTCGTGAAAAAAATGCAGCACCCATGGAAAAACACCAAAACGCAGAACCCCAGTAGAGCGCGAGTCTGATGAAGTTTGTTCAAGCGCGCTGCCACAGTTCCGTGACAGTTTGATGAAGGGTGCCGAGCGGTCGTCGAGAAGCAAAAGCGCACTGCACGATAACTATGTACCGCCAGTCCCTGATACGACGAACCTTTAATGGGGGCAACGCCGGCACACGCCCGGCCCTTTGGAGAACTATCGTCATGGTCGACGAACCCACCCCCCTACCGGCCGAATTCGGTCTCACGCGCACTTTGCCGTCCAGCCTGGATGAAAGCCTGATACTGAGCGCTTCGGCGCGCTGCAATGAGTACCGCGATCAATGGCTCGAGCTCATGGCGCAGAGCCCGCAGTCGATACTCGAGGGTCATTGGTGGAGCACCCGCGCTCGCGGTACCGACGTTTCACGCAGAGCCCTGGCGATGAGGCTGTATCACCAGCATTTCGAGGCATCGAGCCAACTGGCATTCGCCCAGGGCAGCCTGACTGTCGAGCAGATCAAGTCCCTGCAAACGCTGATTGATCCCGCCAAACCGGCAACGACGCCTGAGGTCCCGGCGATCCAGGTCGAACGATTGACGCTGAAGACCGCCGATGACACACGCATCGAACTTGCCGGGGCCCTGGTCATCACCCGGGATACCGGTCAAGTGGTCGCGCAAATGTTATATCTGCCTTCCCGGCCAGTGGCCTGGGTGAACTTCCAGAACCGCAATGAAATGCAACGCTGGCTGATCGAGCATCAGCAACAACTGATTGACTCGTCCGGACCGGGCGTCGCCAGCATCGATTACACCGTGCTGGCAAATGCCCCGCTGACCGGTAGTGTCGACTTCCTGTTGACGCATTTGTCCACAGCACAGGTCAGTCAGTCGCAGCGCCAGGCAGTTTTTGCCCAGCCCACTGACCTGTCGCCAACGGACCCGAACGAGGTTGATGACCAGTCCCTGTTCGGCCTGTTGAACCCCGACATTCCCCTGAATGGGCGACGTAGCGCCCTGACGCAGCAGCACGCGGCACTGGAAAGCCTGTTCGACACGTCCAATGCTTTCCTCCTGTCCGTGCTGAAACAGCAACTTGATGCACTGACGGCCGCCGAACAGGTCAGCGCCACTGCTGCGTCAACGCTACTCGACACCCGCAACCCGCTCAATCTGCTGGAACTGCGCAACCTGCCAAACCCTCACTACACCGCTCTTTACCAGGCACGTCTCGCCGGCCTGCGTGCCGAGGCCGATGTTCAACTGAGCCTGAACCAGATCAGCGCCGAAGAACATCAATGGATCAAAACCGTCCTGGACGCGCCGGATAAAACGGATCGACAAGCTGACGTGGCGGTGGCCCGCGTTACGCTGGTAGCGGCCGATGTCGAGGGCGCCAGCACGCCTGCCCCCCAGGAACTGGATGGCGTATTGCTTTTCACTCATCCGTCCGCGTTGCTGACCGACGCGCCCCATGCTCTTTTGCTCTACTGGCCGGGTCATTTCGGTGGCCTGCAACGCTTTGACTCCCTGCAGACCCTGCAAAGGACAGTGTTCAAGCTGACCGCCAGCGAAAACACTTTGGCCCTACGCCTATCGGCGCTGTCCCGTGATCCGATTGAATACTCACTGCAAAACCAGCTCTATGCCTGCCAACAACAGGCAGCCCGAATCATTGCCGACAATCCCGTGCCGCAACGTGCCGATCAGCGCAACCAGGCCCTGGAAAAACTGCGCGAGCAAACCCTGGCCAGCCTCACGGTGCCCATCCCGGCTGCGCGGGAACTGGCTTACGCGCAGTTGCTCGAACAACACCAGAGCGGCGTATTGGCGGGCAATTTGCCACAATGGCTTGGCACGCTGCCCGAGGCTCAGCGCTCGCGACTCAAAGGGTTGTTCACTGCCTACATCAAGGCGATGAAGCGCTCCCATGAACTGCTCGAACGCGATCTGCCGCCAAGGGAAGCCTTCGCTGAAAAGGCCATCGACATCAAGCTGAGCCTGGAGTTTGGCCTCACAGAAAAGGTCGAGGTGCTGCTCGACCTGCCCGACTCTACCTACTGGCAAAAAGTCGTCATGGAGGGTGCCGCGCCAGGTACGCCTCAGCAAAACATGCTGTTTGCCAGCCAGCAACGCAGCAAGTTGTCACTCGCCGAGCTGGCACTCAGCAATATCGATGAAGCCATGTGGCTGCGCCTGACGTTCATGCGAGTCGAGATGAGCGGGGCCGATGAGGCACAACGTCAGAAGTTGCAAATCGGCATCACCCAAATGTGGTTGCGCGCGCTGGTTACCGAACTTGACCTGGCCGGACACTATGAAACGCTGATCCGCGAGACCTTCCTCGGCAGCGTGGCTGCGTCGACCTTCAGCAATGAATATCGTCGCGAATGCCTGAGCGAGCCGTGGCGCCTGATGCTCAAACTGCAAGGCGAGTTCGCTTTGCTGCAACGACAGATCACCACCGACGGGCACCGGTTGCTGGAGATCGCCATCGAGGCCAATAGCCGTGAAGCCTATGCGGCCAACGGCAAACACATCGTGCTATTGCCAGCGCACCTGACGGTGGGCGGTGAGGACACCCCGCATCAGGGGCCGAGCCCCCTGGCCGGCGTCACCTTCATCGTGGAACAGATCAGCGGCCTGACCCTGCTTTACCTGCCCGACAGCCCTGACGGTGTCTTTCTACGTCAGTACGACACCCTTGAAGAAGCGCGCAAAGCCCTGTTCAACCTGTGCCTGCAGACACGAATGGTCAACTACCTGGCCGGCCGCGCAATCAATGGCAATTTTGAACACCACGTCAGCCGGATCAACCAGGCGTTGTTGAAAAACTTCGATGCCATGATCGGCACGGGCATGGCCTGGCCGGCCACCACCTCACTGGCGGTCCACCTGGTCAATGTCCACATGGGCCGTTTGCTCGAAGCGCACCGGACGACATCGCGCTCCAACGATGCCTTGTACTTTGAGCGTGCCGCATTGAAGTGCGGCGCTCTGTACAACTACCTGAAAATGGCCTTGGGCATGGTGCCTTTCGTGGGCACGGCCATCGCATTGTATGACGCCTGGAGCAGCGCAAATCTGGCGGTTGGCGCTTTCCTTCGTGGCGATGTAGGTCATGGTCTGGCCGAAGTGGAATCGGTGCTTATGTCATTGATCGACGCCGCGATGGACATCCTTCCCGGTGCCAGTGCCGGTTCCAGCCCGGCGACGGCGGCTCGTTCGCTGACGCGAGTACGACAGCTCGGAAAAACGGGCAATGCCGCCAGGGCGCTACGTCCCTTGAGGGCCATCCGTCATGCCAGGCAAGTTGTCGAGCGATTCGCGGGTTACGAGTACGAAAACCTGATCAGTCTTGCCGGCCTGCAGCCAGGGACTCACGGGATCTATCGCAATGTCTATCGGCATGCAGACGGCGACTTCATCGTTCGACAGGGTCGCATTTTCCAGATCGAGTGGAGCAACGACTCACGGAACTGGCGCTTGACCGGCACTCGAATGAAAACCTACAAGCAGCCGATAGCGGTTGATGAAGCGGGTGACTGGGATACTTACTTCCATGTCCACGGCAAGACATTCGAAGGTGGGGGGCTCGGTGGCGGTGCCGTCCTGGGTCACCTGGCCGACGGACTCGATCCACTCTGGCCAGCGGCGATTCGCGAACGGTTGCCACGCTGGTGGGCCGATCAGCGTTTTCGTCGGCAACACGCATTGACTGAGGCTGCCGACAACCTGGCACCGCAACTCGATGCCCAAGTGTCACGGACCAATACCGTGCTGCAAAATTACAACGGCAGCACCCTCGAGAATCGTGCGGCCCTCAGACAGGCCGCCGAAACGTCCTGCATCACCGACATTGAAATGGCCTCCAGGCATTACCGGACACTGGTTGATCTATTGCCTCTGACCCAAGGCAATAAAAAGCGTGCCCTCGTGGAGATGCAGAGCAATGACGCGCTGATTCTGGCTGACCGACACCAGCAGCGCCTGTACTTTGCCAATCATCGCGCGGTCAACTTGCTGGATCTGAGCGACGCCCTCATCCTCCGCCTGGACCGGATGCCACACGATGACCTCGCCGCGCGCCTGCGCGTTCTCGAGCACATCAGAAAGGTGCGCGTGGACTTCGTCCGCGAACTGGATGCCATCGATGTCATCCATCGCGATTTCAATCTGTGGTACGAGCGCATGACCGTCGCCGCACACAAGAGACAATTGACGCCCACCGTCAGAATGCTCGCAGGACGCCTGAGCGAGGCCAACAAGCTTTACCTGAAAACCGGGCACCTCCTGGAAGTGATCAAGCGTTTCGATACGGCCAGTGATGTCTCGTGGCTCTATCTGCAACAGCAGTCCCGGAACCTGCGGGCCAGGGTGGATCGTGCGCTGTTCACTCAATACAGCCTGTCCGAAGTCTCCGCGACCAAGGCGCAACGTACTCAAATACTGCGCGACTGCCTCGAGGCGTACGGTCAGTTTCGCCGCGACATGAAAATCTGGACCGCCAGTTATCCACAGCACTTTCACCTGGAATGGGTCGCTCCCTTGATGGAGGGCATCGAAAGGATGGCCGAGCGGGCGCGCAAGGGCATTCAGGAACCGACACTGGCCTCCGCTCCGGGGCATGGCAACAAGAAAATCTTCATTACCGATGACGATCAGCTACTGATCGGCGTCGAGCACTGGGAACCGACCACTCAAACGCGGCGATACACCCTGACCGGCCAAGGCGCAACCAACGAAGTCTGGGAGCAGGATATCCATGGCAAATTCCGCCTGGCCAATCCTGTGGAGCAACCAGCTCAAAACATTCAAAGGGACCTGGATTCATTGCTGACCGATGCCCGCCGTCGACTCGATGCGGTGGACACCTACAAGGCCAAGGTCCAGAGCTACGCAACTCAGGACATGTCGCCGGTCGACCTTGAACACATGCTGATCAGCGAAGCCGCGGAGTTGAGGCTTCGAGCCCAGGCCATCGAACAGCTCTCGCCGTCTGCGCCGATGGTCGTGCAATTGCGCAACCGTGCAGATGAATTGACGCGGGCCGCACGCACCCTGCGTATCGATCAAACCCTTAAAAGCGCCACGCCTACCGAGGGCTATCTGGACTATCTGCTGGAGCAGAAGGTGGTGGATATCCGCAAGGAAGGCGGCCTGCGGGACCTGGGCAAACGCGCGGATGGCCGCCGGGATTTCCTGCAGGAGTACGAGGTACGCGACCTGACCGGTGAATCGGCGCGAACGCTATGGTATGCGCACTTTCACTACACTTCGGCGACGTCGCAATTCAGCGACTTCGTCAAAGGCCACCTGAAATTGCCCGCACAGCGCAACCTCGGTTTGAAATGGCAGGAGGCGACGGCCAGCAGCGGTGCCGCGGTCGAGTCGATCTGGCGCGGCGACATCGGTAAACCGCTAGGCAACAAGCACTTTTCCGCACTGTGAAGCAATAACGGCGGAGCACGCAATGTGCTCCGCCGTGCTTATGGTCGACAGCGGCATCAACATGAGACAAACTCAACCTTTTCGGTTTATCGACAAGTTTTCCTCATGGAGCCCCCGGTGCTTGAAATCCGTCACCTGAAGACCCTGCACGCCTTGCGCGAAGCCGACAGCCTGGTGGATGCGGCCGACCGCCTGCACCTGACGCAGTCGGCCCTGTCCCACCAGTTCAAGGAGCTGGAAGAGCGCATGGGCATGCCGTTATTCGTGCGCAAGACCAAACCGGTGCGTTTCACCAGCGCCGGTTTGCGTCTGCTGCAACTGGCTGACGCCACCCTGCCGCTGCTGCGTGCCGCCGAGCGCGACATCAGTCGTCTGGCCGGTGGCACCGCCGGGCGCCTGCATATGGCCATCGAATGCCACAGTTGCTTCCAGTGGCTGATGCCGACCATCGACCAGTTCCGTGATGCCTGGCCGGAAGTCGAACTGGACCTGGCCTCGGGTTTCTCCTTCGCCCCGTTGCCGGCGCTGGCCCGTGGCGACCTGGACCTGGTGGTGACTTCCGACCCGGTGGACCTGGCCGGGATCACCTATGTACCGCTGTTCACCTATGAAGCGATGCTGGCGGTGGCCAACCAGCACCGCCTGGCCGGCAAGGCCTATATCGTCCCCGAAGACCTGCTCCCGGAAACCCTGATCACCTACCCGGTTGAACGGGACCGGCTGGACATCTTCACCCGCTTCCTCGAACCCGCCGACATCGAACCGGCCCAGGTGCGCACCTCGGAACTGACGGTGATGATGATGCAGCTGGTAGCCAGCGGTCGTGGTGTATGTGGCATGCCCCATTGGGCGCTGCACGAGTACAGCTCCCGGGGTTATGTGAAGGCCAAGCGATTGGGCGAAAAGGGCTTGTTTGCGACGCTGTATGCGGCGATCCGCGCCGACATGCTGGATGCACCGTATATGCGCGACTTTTTGCTGACGGCCAAGGACACGTCGTTTTCGACGCTGGATGGGGTTAGCGCCGTTCGCTAGAACAACACATCCATCTGTAGGAGCGAGCTTGCTCGCGATAAACCTGAGAGCAACACGGGGTGTCAGGCTTCCAGCGTTATCTTTGATGACCATCGCGAGCGAGCTCCTACAGGGGATCCATGTGATGGTTAGATCTCGCGCCACATGTGGATCTTGTCGAAGTAATCCTCGCCCACCCGCACAGCCATCGGCTCCAGGCCAAACTGGATGAAGCCGCAGCGCTGGTACAGGTTGAACGCGGCATCGTTGCCGGCGGTGACGGTCAATTTGATCAATCGCAGTTCCTGATGGGACCGCGCTTCGGCCAGAACAGCCTGCACCAAATGAAAACCGAGTCCACGCTGGCGAACGTTGGCGGACACGTACATGCCGAACAACGTCGCCTTGTGCCGGACCTTTTCCCGAGGTTCGAACGCCAGCCCGACAATGCCCGCCAACTTGCCCTCCTCGAACGCACCGAACACCACATCGAGCTTGCCGGTCAGGCGCGACTCCCACCAGCCCAGTGGCATCGCCGCCCGCTCGCGCACACTCGAGGTGAAGGCTTGCGGGTGCAGGTCATAGGCTTCGAGCATCAGTGCCCGATAGTCCAGGGCATGGCTGGCATCCAGTCGCTCGATCCACATGCTCAGGCCATCCGTTTTTGCTCAAGCATCAGCCGCACCGCCAGCCCCGACAATACGAAGCCCATGAAATAGCGTTGCATCGCCAGCCAGGTCGGATTGTTGACGAACCATGAGGCAATGCCCGCGGCAAACATGGCGATCATCAGGTTGACGCAAAAACTGACGCTGATCTGGGTCAGGCCGAGGATGATGCTCTGGCTGAACACCGAGCCGTGCTCCGGCGTGATGAACTGCGGAAACACCGACAGATAGAACACTGCGATCTTCGGGTTCAGGGCACTGGTCAGAAAACCCATGGTGATCAGTTTGCGTGACGAGTCCGGGGGCAACTGCTGTGCCTCGAACGGCGAGCGCGCACCGGGTTTGACCGCCTGCCAGGCCAGCCACAACAGGTACAGCGCACCGGCCCACTTCAACACCTCATAGGCCATCGGCACCGCCAAAAACACTGCCGTCAAACCGGCGGCCGCAGCAAACAGGTGCACGAAGAATCCGGCGGCCACCCCCAGCAACGAAATCACCCCGGCCTTGCGTCCCTGGCAGATCGAGCGAGAAATCAGGTAGATCATGTTCGGCCCCGGCGTCAGCACCATCAGCAACGCGGCAGCAGCAAAAATCAGCAAGTCTTGAAGCGGGATCATGGGCGAAGTCCTTTGCGTAATGATCAGGCGATCGCGGTCAGCGATGCTCGATAAAACGGCAAGATCAGGTCCCGTGTCAATGGCGCCAGGCTGACACCGCCATCGGTGGCCGGGTCGATCCAGAGCACTTCTTCGATCTCCGCCGCCGGAGTGACGTCGCAATGAATATTCAGCTGAAAGAGCTCGGCGTGTACGACAAACCCCGGTTCGTTGGCGGCCGGAGCCGAGAAGTGACCGAGGTAAACAGCCTGCGCCGGGTCGATGTCCAGCCCAAGTTCTTCTTCCAGCTCCCGGGCCAAGGCGTGAACCGGCAGTTCATGGGGCTCGATCTTGCCGCCCGGTTGCATGAAGGCCGTGGTGCCGCGCTTGCGCACCAGCAAGGTGCGGCCATCAGGGCCGATCAACAGGGCGGCGGCGATGTGGATAAGTCCAGCGGGCTGGGCAGAAAACGTCGTCATGAACAAAGGCCTTCAACTCAAAAGCGCCAAGGATCACATGTCCGCCCTGTAGGAGCGAGCTTGCTCGCGATGGTCGTGAACGAAAACGCGTAAAACCAGATGCCCATCGGTGCTCTCAGGTTTTTCGCGAGCAAGCTCGCTCCTACAGTTTCCTCTATGCAGCTTCCTGGAAATCCATTTCCGGCGGCTGGCGACGGAAACCACCGGTCAACACCGCCAGGTACATCACGCCAATCGCCAGCCAGCTCAGGCCCAGGTAAACCGCCAAATGATCGAGGCTGACCATCAGCCACAAATCCGCCGCCAGGCCGATGAACGGGAACAGCAGGAACAGTACGAACTCGCGCAGGCCTTTTTTCTCGCCACCGATCCAGTAATGGAAGATCACCGACAGGTTCACCAGGCTGAATGCCAGGAACGCGCCGAAGTTGATGAAAGAGGTCGAGGTGGTCACGTCCAGTTTCAGCGCCAGCAAGGCCACGACCGCGCACAGCAGGATGCTGTTGATCGGCGTGCCGAAACGTTCGTGCAAGGTTCCGAAGAACGATTTCGGCAGCACACCGTCACGGCCCATGGCGTATAGCAGGCGCGAGCCGCTGGCCTGCGCCGACAGCCCCGACGCGAACTGGCCGACGATCAGGCCGATCAGGAAGATCGAGACGAACAGGTCGCCACCGACGTTGCGGGCAATTTCATAGGCCGCCGAGTCGACGTTATCGAACTGGAAGGACGGATGAGCGATCTGCACGAAATACGACACGCCGACGAAAATCAGGCCACCGATCAGTGTGATCAGCATGATCGCCCGGGGAATGGTGCGGCGTGGATCGCGGGTTTCTTCGGTCAGGGTGCTGACCGCGTCGAAACCGAGGAACGAATAACAGGCAATGGCCGCGCCGCTCATGATCAAGGGCATCTGCATATCGCCGTTGAAGAACGGTTTGATCGACCACAACGGCGTGCTGGCGTCACCGCCGACGTAGTGCACGCACAGCGCGACAAAGGCGATCAGCACCAGGAACTGCACCAGCATCAGCAAGGCATTGATGCCGTTGGCCAGTTTCAGGCCGATGATGTTGATCGCGCTGGTGATGCCGATGAACGCCAACACCCAGATCCACTGCGGCACCGCCGGGAAGGCGGAGTTGAGGTAGGCCGCGCCGATCAGCCAGATCGCCATGGGCAAAAACAGGTAGTCGAGCAGCACCGCCCAACCGGCGATGAAGCCGAGCTTGGGGCTGATGGCCTTGCGCACATAGCTGTAGGCCGAGCCGGCCACCGGGAACGCCGAGGCCATGCGGCCGTAACTCATGGCGGTGAAGAACATGGCCACCAACGCCGCCAGGTAAGCGGCCGGCACCATGCCGGCGGTGGATTGAGCGAGGATGCCAAAGGTGCCGAGCACAATGATCGGCGTCATGTAGGCGATGCCAAACAGCACCACCGACCCCAGTGACAGGGTGCGTTGCAAACGAGCCATGAGCGACTACTCCGGATTTTATTGGATTTATGGCAGAGCCGAGTTCGGCGCAGGATATTCGGGTGTTGCGTTATTGTTCTTGGGTCAAGGGTCGAGCATGCGTGTTGTTTGTGCCGGCCTCTTCGCGAGCAAGCCCGCTCCCACAGGGGATCTCGGGCGTTCACAAGACCAATGTGGGAGCGGGCTTGCTCGCGAAGGCGTCAGCCCGGTCAACACAAAATCCGGATCAACGCACAGGAATCAGCAGCTCGCGCAACCCACAAGCATGCTCAACCCTCTCCCCCGGCAACTTCAGCCGCTGGTCATCCAGGTAGCGATAATCCTGGCGCGCCGCCGTCAACAGGTTCAGGTCCAGCTCGACCGCGAACTGCCCTTCCTCGCGTCCGGCTTCAAACAACAAAGTGCCCAACGGATCGACCAGCGCACTGCCACCGGCAAAGAGCAAGCCACCATCACCCTCTTCCACCCGGTTGACCATCAGCGCAAACGCCTGGTTTTCCTGGGCGCGGGCCATGATCGCGGTGCGGTGGGTGGGGCCGTAGGGGTCCATGTTGCCGTTGGTGACGATCAGCAACTCGGCGCCGAGTTGCGCCAAGGCACGGGCGCTTTCCGGGAACTCGATGTCGTAGCAAATCAGCAGGCCCACGCGCACACCGTTCCACAGGCAGGTGGCGTAGCGATCACCCGCCTCATAGACGCCGCGATCCGAGGCCCACAGGTGAGTCTTGCGGTATTTCAGGGAGATGCCTTCGGGGGTGATCAGCAGCGTGGTGTTGTAGAAACGGCCGTTGTCGTTTTCGGCCATGCCGATGGCCACGGCGATATTGTGCTGGCGAGCGGCGGCGATCACTGCACTGACGGAGGGTCCGTCCAGCGGCTCGGCCACCTCGGCCACGGACTCGGCCGAAGGGAAGCCCATCAAGTGGCCCTCAGGGAACATGATCAGCTGCGTGTCGGCGCCGCATGCGGCAATGGCCGCCAGGGTGCGTTCGAGGTTGTAAGCCGTGTCGTTGTCACGACCTGCCAATTGGGCGAGTTCGACCTTCATGGATATTCCTTGTCATGGGCCGGGCGGCAGAAAGATTGCCCGGTCGGTGTCTGTGCGCCAGTATGCGCAGCAAGCAACCGGGCGGGGAATCACGCCGCTGGGGTAACACGATAGGGGTAGATGCATGACACTCTCGTTGGACGACATCGCCTGGCACCGTTCGGTGGGGCAACTGATCGACGCCCTGGACAAGCCCAATTTCTGGACCCAGCTTGTGCGTTTGCTGGATCAATACGTGACTTTCGACAGTTGGGTGGCCCTGCTTTTCAGCGCCGACCAGCGTCCGCAGGTGTTCGCCGAGTGCCCGGGCGAAGATGGCAGCCCCGACCAGTTGTTCCAGGATTACCTGCGCGGCCTGTACCTGCTCGACCCGTTCTACATCGCCTGCCGCGAGCAATCGCGCACCGGGCTGTATCGTCTGTCGGAAGTGGCCCCGGAGCATTTCGAGCTGACCGAGTATTACCAGCGCTACTTTCGTCTGAATGTGGTGGCCGACGAAATCCAGTTCAATTGCCAGCTCGAAGGCGACCGCACGCTGTGCCTGTCACTGGGCAGCACGCAGCGCTTCAGCAGCCAGCAGATCGCCTTGCTGTCGCTGATCCAGCCGTGGGTACTCGGGTTGTTACGCCAGCGTCTACCTTATGAAATCAATGAAGTCGTGGCCCTGGCCCCCGCGCCGCCGCAAGCCGACTGGCGGGTGCAACTGGAAGCGTCGGTGCAGCAACTCAAAGGCGCGCAGTTGACGGCCCGGGAGCTGGATGTCGGGCGTTTGATGCTCAGCGGTTGCTCCAGTAAAGAAATCGCTCGTAAGCTGGAAATCTCCGTCGAAACCGTGAAAGTCCATAAGAAACACATGTACAGCAAGCTGGGAATCAAATCCCAGTCCGAGCTGTTTTCGATTTTTCTCCAGGCACAAAATGCCTGACTAGCCTGTGGAACGCCCTGCTTTTCTGTGGGAGCGGGCTTGCTCGCGAAGGCGGTATTTCATACAGCATTTATGTTGGCTGACACACCGCTTTCGCGAGCAAGCCCGCTCCCACATTGATCTGTGCATAGCCAAATTCATTGAGTCCGAACCCAAGGAAACCGTATGAGCCTGTCACTCCTGAGCCGCTACGCCTTCTTTGCCGTCTGCGTGATCTTCACCCTCGCCAGCCTGCCCTTCCTTGAATACGACTGGCTCTGGCCAATTACCGCTGTCACCGCCGTCCTCAGTCTGATCGGCCTGTTCGATCTTCTGCAAAGTCCGCATGCTGTGCGGCGTAATTACCCGATCCTCGGCAATATCCGTTATCTGGTCGAAGGCATCCGCCCGGAAATCCGCCAGTACCTGCTCGAATCCGACAGCGACGCCCTGCCCTTCTCCCGGGCCCAGCGTTCGCTGGTCTATTCCCGGGCCAAGAACGAAACCGCCGACAAACCGTTCGGCACGCTGATTGACGTGTACCAGTCGGGTTTCGAATTCATCGGCCATTCGATGCGCCCGGCGCCATTGAGCGACCCGAGCAGTTTCCGCGTCACCGTCGGCGGTCCGCAGTGCACCCAGCCGTATTCGGCGTCGGTGTTCAACATCTCGGCCATGAGCTTCGGCTCCCTCAGCGCCAATGCGATCCGCGCGTTGAACCAGGGCGCCAAGCTCGGCAACTTCGCCCATGACACCGGCGAAGGCAGCATCAGCCCCTATCACCGCGAGCACGGCGGTGACCTGACCTGGGAACTGGGCAGCGGCTATTTCGGCTGCCGCACCAGCGACGGTCGCTTCGACCCGGAACGCTTCGCGGCGCAAGCCCGGACGCCGCAAGTGCGGATGATCGAAATCAAGATGAGCCAGGGCGCCAAACCCGGCCATGGCGGCATCCTGCCCAAGCACAAGGTCACCCGGGAAATCGCCGAAACCCGCGGCATCCTGATGGGCGAGGACTGCGTGTCACCGTCGCGCCACACGGCGTTTTCCACGCCGATCGAAATGATGCATTTCATCGCCCAACTGCGTGAGTTGTCCGGTGGCAAACCGGTGGGCTTCAAGTTCTGTCTCGGCCATCCGTGGGAGTTCATGGGCATCGCCAAGGCCATGCTGGAGACGGGCATCCTGCCGGACTTCATCGTCGTCGATGGCAAGGAAGGCGGCACTGGCGCAGCGCCTGTGGAGTTCACCGACCACATCGGCGTGCCGATGCGCGAGGGCCTGCTATTCGTCCACAACACCCTGGTGGGCCTGAACCTGCGGGACAAGATCAAACTCGGCGCCAGCGGCAAGATCGTCAGCGCCTTCGACATCGCCAGCGTGTTGGCCATCGGCGCCGACTGGGCCAACTCGGCGCGCGGCTTCATGTTCGCCATCGGCTGCATCCAGTCGCAGAGCTGCCATACCAATAAATGCCCGACCGGCGTCGCCACTCAGGACACCCTGCGCCAGCGTGCGCTGGTGGTACCGGACAAAGCCCAGCGCGTATTCAATTTCCACCGCAACACCCTCAAGGCCCTGGCGGAAATGCTTGCCGCGGCCGGCCTCGAACATCCGTCGCAACTGTCGGCCAAGCACCTGGTACGGCGCATGTCGGCGACCGAGATCAAGCTGTTCTCGCAGTTGCACGTGTTCCTCAAGCCCGGCGAGTTGCTGACCGGTGAAGTGAACGGTGAGTTCTACTCACGGATGTGGCAGATGGCCCGGGCCGACAGTTTCGAGCCCCATGAAATAGCGGCAGCATGACCTCGCCGTCCCGGTCAGAATCGCGCATCACCAGCGCAGCGTTTTGGTCGGGGTCGGCTCCTTCATCACGATAAAACCGTAATCGCCGATCAGGTATATCCGGTAGAACTGGCTTTCGACCAACGCCGGATAACCCTGATAGCCGACCCGCGTCGCATTGCGCCGCTCCTGTTCCGCCACCACGTTGGTGATGCCGGCTTTCGGCAGATTCTCGGCCAGCATGTAAAAGTCGGTATTGAGCAGGTAATGCAGCACCGGCATCTGCTTGAACGAGCCGGCTGCCGCCGTTAACCAGTAGTCGGAGTAAGTCACCGACAGGTAAATACGTTTTGCCTCGCGCAGCGCCTGACGACTGGCGATGTCGTACTCAAGGCTGGTCAACGCCATGGACGCGAAGGTTTTCTGCATTGTCAGCACCCGGCCATAGGCGAACGACAACGACAGCATCGCCAGCAGCGGAATGATCAACAACAGTGGCAATCGCTCATGGATCGACGCCAGCGCCAGATGACTCAAATAGAGCAACATCACCAATAGCACAGCGAAGCCCATCAAGGTACGGGCGCCTTCGTTGAAGTCGCGGAAAAACAACGTCACACCGGACACCAGCAGTGTCACCACCGGTAATGTCAGCAAACACACCAGGCCGATCAACAGCTTCTTCGGTCCGCTGTCCTGGCGCACCGCTACGTTCAGCCCCAACCGCACCGCCCCGGCTAGCGCAAACAATGACAACCCGCCGAACACCCAAAGCCATCCGCCATGGAACAGCAGCACGACTTTTTCCAGGACCCGGGCAATGTTGATCTGGATCTGCATCAAGGGATGGGCCGTCCAATTGAGCAGCGATGTGCGATTGGAGCCCATGAACGGATAAGCACTGATGCTGTAGATCAATCCACCGAGCAAGAGCTGGGCGGTTTTCCAGCCCAGCAGGTCGCGCCAGGGCACCGGGGTTGTTTGATCGTTGGAGGCCCTGAGCAATTCCAGGCAACACAGGCCCAGGAACACATTCAGGCTGACTTGATACAGTCCCAGCGCCAAGGCAATCAGGAACGACGGCACCAGCCATTGCACGCCGCGCCAGGGGTGGCGAAAAGTGATCGCGTAGATCACCGCCACCAGGCTCAGGGTCGTGGCGGGACCGTCGTATTGATAAGACAGGTTTTGCAGGAAAAACGGGTTGTACCAGAGCGGCAACAGCACCAGGCAGCAAGCAACGCTGGGTTGGCGGAAATAATGGAACGTCAGGCTGGTCAGCGCCGACGCCATGGCCAGCGTGGCGATCAACAAGGGCAAGGGAAAAATGTTCGGCGCGGCATGGGTGAAGGTCAGCACGTTGTAGAACAGCTGGGTGAACAGTCGCCCCTGCTCGGACCAGGCCATGCCCGCCGACAGCGAGCGCCAGTTGTCATCGATGTAGGGAAAATCGGCGACGATCAACGGCAGGACATACAAGAAGGTCGCGAACAGAAAAAACCGCCAGACCTGATGCCGGCTGAGCTCGCGAACGAAGAAGTCGCTGAACCGGCCCATACTAGCGCCCGCCCCGGGCTTTACCGCCGACGATGTCCTTGATCACGTAGCGCGGCCGGTGCTTGGCCTCGATATAGATGCGACCTATGTACTCGCCGAGGATGCCGATGCCGATCAATTGCACGCCGCCGAGAAACAGGATGGCAGTCATCAGCGACGGATAGCCGGGGACGCTGTTGCCGAAGAAAATCTTGTCCAGCACCATGTACACGGCGTACAGCACCGCGAAAATCGAAATACTGCCACCGACATAAGTCCACAAGCGCAGCGGCACGGTGCTGAACGAGGTCACGCCTTCCAGTGCCAGGTTCCACAGCTTCCAGCCATTGAACTTGCTGCTCCCCGCCACGCGCCCGGCCCGCTCGAACTCCACCACCACGGTGTTGAACCCGGCCCACGACAACACGCCTTTCATGAACAACTGGTGCTCGGGCAGGGACCGGATCACGTCGACCACCTTGCGATCCATCAGCCGGAAGTCGCCAACGTTTTCCTCGATGCGGGTGTAGGCGATGCGATTGAGCACGTGGTAGAAAATCGACGCGCTGTGACGCCTGAGGTAGCCGTCGACGTCCCGGTTGCGGCGCTTGGCGAGTACCACATCGGCGCCCTTCTGCCATTGTTCGACCAGTAACGGGACGACACTGATCGGGTCCTGCAGGTCGACATCCATGGGGATCACGGCATCGCCGCTGGCGTGCTCCAGGCCGGCAAACAGTGCCGGTTCCTTACCGAAGTTACGCGAGAAATTGATCAGCATGACCTGATCATCCGCCTGCGCCAGTGCCGTAGCCTGCTCGGCCGTGCGGTCGGAGCTGCCGTCGTTGATGAACACGATTTCGACCTCGGCGCCCCCCAGCAGCAGCTCGCGGCGCACGGCCTGGTAAAACAGGTTGATCGATTGTTCTTCGTTGAACACCGGGACAATGAGCGAGATTTTCATTGATCACGCTCGCGAAACACCACGTATTTGGAATAAAGGAAACCGAACACCAGGCTCAACGCCGAAAACACGACCACGGTGAGCAAACCGTGCAATTGCCAGACATCGCCCAGATGGCCGA
Source organism: Pseudomonas sp. Pseusp3 (assembly GCF_047304225.1). Classification (NCBI taxonomy): domain Bacteria; kingdom Pseudomonadati; phylum Pseudomonadota; class Gammaproteobacteria; order Pseudomonadales; family Pseudomonadaceae; genus Pseudomonas; species Pseudomonas sp. Pseusp3. The sequence goes on from NZ_JBGLYV010000039.1 coordinate 53,557, forward strand.
TCCCCAGGCTCAATGCCCCCATGCCGAGGAGAAACAGCAGATACCCCGCGACCGTGGCACTGGCGGCGAAAGTGAATTGCGCATTCATGTAGAAGGAAAACGACGCCGCCACGCAGAAGGCGGTCAGGTTGCTGATCGCCTGGCTGAGGCCGGCCGCCACGCTCAACAGGAAAAAGATCTGCCAGTGAATCAGGGTGTTGGCGACCCCGATCACCGTGTAACTGGACAGCCCTTTCCACAACAGTCTCATGCGAGGCTCCCGCTTTAAGAACGTTGCACCCATAAGTATTTGAGTCCGTCTGCTGTCAGAAATCGCAGATTGACGGGCCTTTCAGACCAGCGGCTGAGTCTTGGAGCAACACTCGAGACATCCGGTAATATCCCGGTTTTGCAATTGCCCGCGAATCAGTCCACCCTGCGCGCCGCCGGTTGGACCTGCGGCCTTTTGCACCCGCGGCCAATCCCGTTTTCACTCGCTGTTACGAGCCTGCCGTCATGACGTTAGCACGCGATCACCGGATCGACTTTTTTCGTGGTCTGGCACTGATCTTCATCTTTTGGGATCACGTGCCCCACAACCCTTTGGGGCAAATCACCCTGCGTAATTTCGGTTTCAGCGATGCGGCCGAGGTTTTCGTGTTTCTGGCAGGTTTCGCGGCTGTGCTGGCCTACGGCAAAGTCCTGGCCCGAGACGGTTTCCTGATCGCCTGCGTGAAAATCCTGCGCCGCGCGTGGGTGCTCTATGTGGTGCATATCTTCCTTCTGGCGATGCTGATGGGCATTGTGTTTTTCGCCAACAGTCACGTGGAAACACGGGATCTGGTGGAGGAAATGGGCATGCATCATTTCATCAGCAACCCTCAGCAGGCCCTGATCGATGAACTGCTGTTGCGCTTCAAGCCGAACCTGATGGACCCGTTGCCGCTGTACATCGTGCTGTTGGCGGGCTTGCCGCTGGTGCTGCCGATGTTGGTGCGCAAGGCCTGGGTGGTGGTCACGATGTCCCTGGCACTGTATTTGATGGTGCCACTGGCTGGCTGGAACCTGGCGGCCATCAAGGACGGAGTGTGGTATTTCAATCCTGTCGCCTGGCAGTTGCTGTTCGTGCTCGGCGGTGCCGCCGCGATTCACAGCCAGCGCCCGCGACCGCCCGAAACCCGCCCATTGCTGCGCCAGCCGTTGTTTGTGAGTGCGGCGCTGTATGTCGTGGTCGCCGGTGCGTTGACCGTCCTGTGGCGTTGGCCGGACATACACGATGCCGTGGTGCCGGCGAGCCTGCAAAACGCCCTGTACCCCATCAGCAAGACCAACCTGTCCCCCGTGCGCCTGTTGCATTTTCTCGCACTGGCCTACGTCACGGCGAAACTGATACCCGACAGCGGATGGACACAAAACTGGTTCGCTCAGCAAAGTTGCCGCATGGGCCGTTTCTCGCTGGAGATTTTCTGCCTGGGCGTGCTGCTGGCGCCATTGGCGGACATGGTCAACGCCTTGACCGATGACGCCTTCGCCATGCAGGTCTTTACCGCGCTGGTGGGTGCAGGGTTGATGGCGTTGCTGGGGGCATGGCTGGAGTTAAACAAGCGCTTGAATCGATCACTGCAAACTGCGCCCGCCTGATATGTAGGAGCGAGCTCGCGATGGACCCAAGAGCGCCGCGTTCAGCCAGAAAACACGCGTCATCGTTAACGACCATCGCGAGCAAGCTCGCTCCTACAATGGGTCGGCGTTTTTTGTAGGAGCGAGCTCGCGATGGACTCAAGAGCGCCGCGTTTAGCCAGAAAACACGCGTTATCGTTATCGACCATCGCGAGCAAGCTCGCTCCTACAAGTTTACGAAGCCGAACGCACCGCGCCTTGCGCAACATTGGTCGGTTGCAGCTTGAACACGTAGAACAGCACCGTCAGCAGCACCAGGAACGCCGGGCCCACATACAGCGCCACGCGGGTGTCCGGGAAGTACGCCATCAGGCCGACCACCAGCACCAGGAATGCCAGCGCCAGGTACGAGCTGACCGGGTACAGCCACATGCGGTACTTCAAGCCCGCTCGCTCGCTGGCGCTCAAGCCTTTGCGGAACTTGAGCTGGGCCAGCAGGATCATCACCCAGGTCCAGATCGCGCCGAAGGTGGCAATCGCCGTTACCCAGACGAAGACCTTCTCCGGCACCAGATAGTTGAGCAATACGCCCAGCAGCAAGGCACCGATCGACAGCAGCAAGGCGCGACGCGGCACACCGTTCGAGGTCTTGGCAAAACCGGCCGGGGCCTGGCCGTTCTGCGCCAGGCTGTAGAGCATGCGCCCGGTGCTGAAGATGCCGCCGTTGCAGGACGACAACGCAGCGGTGATCACCACGAAGTTGATGATGCCCGCGGCAGTCTTGATGCCCAGGCGCTCGAAGGTCATTACGAACGGACTGCCCTGGGTGCCGATTTCATTCCATGGGTAGATCGACAGGATCACGAACAAGGCTCCGACGTAGAACAGCAGAATCCGCCAGAACACCGAGCCGATGGCGTCAGGGATGGTCTTCTGCGGGTTCTTCGCTTCACCGGCGGTCAGGCCGATCATCTCCACGCCCAGGTAGGCGAACATCACCATCTGCAGGGACATCAGCACGCCTTGCACGCCGTTGGGCATGAAGCCGCCGTGGGTCCACAGATTGGCAATCCCAAGGGCAATGCCGTCGTTGCCGAAACCCAACGCAATGACGCCGATACCTCCCAGCACCATGGCAATGATGGTGACGATCTTGATCAGGGCAAACCAGAATTCGAATTCGCCAAAGGCCTTGACTGCGATCAGGTTGATCGAGCCCATGCTGACCAACGCAGCGAGTGCCCAGATCCAGCGCGGCACTTCGGGGAACCAGACCCCCATGTACACCGCGACGGCAGTGATTTCCGCAACACAGGTCACCAGCCACAGGAACCAGTAGTTCCAGCCGGTCAGGAAGCCCGCCAGCGGGCCGAGGTAGTCTTGGGCGTAACGGCTGAACGAGCCTGCAACCGGGTTGTGCACGGCCATCTCGCCGAGGGCGCGCATGATCACCAGGATCGCCAGACCGCCGATGATGTAGGACAGCATGATGGCCGGACCGGCCATTTCAATGGCCTTGGCCGAACCCAGAAACAGACCGACGCCAATACAGGCACCGAGTGCCATCAGGCGAATATGCCGCTCGCCGAGTTCACGTTTGAGCGGACCGCCCTGAGCGGTTTCGCCGTGGGGCAGGTGATTGCCTACAGGCATGGGGGGACATCCTCGTCTTGTTATTGGATATGACCACCGAGTGGCGAAGCGCTGACCGGTAAGCCCTCGCTTCCCGAACCGGGCCTGCTTCGTGGGCAGACCTGTCTTGTGGGAAAAACCCGCAAAATCAGTGGGAAAAGCGGCGCCGAGTATTGCACAACAATGGTGCATCGTCATGCCCCTGCCAAAGTCGTATCTCCCCCTGCTAACGCTCTACCCCGGGCATTACAGACCACCCCCCTCTCAAACCATACGACACCTGTGGCGAGGGGGCTTTCCCCCCGTTTGCCCGCCCCCGCGACGGCGAAGCACTAGCACCGGGGCCAGCCCCCCACGCCACAACAGCATAAAAAAACCCAAATAA